>DNNT01000046.1 GCA_003497545.1 Arenimonas sp.
CCGCAGGAGGAGGACCCGGCCGCCTCGGTGCAGCCCGTCATCGCCTTCCTGCGCCAGCCGTAAACCAAGGGGAAACACATGGTCTGGCTGGTCGCGGGTTTGCTGGTGTTCCTGGGCGTGCATTCGCTGCGCATTTTCGCGCCGGGCTGGCGCGACGCGCGGGTGGCGGCAATGGGGCCGATGGCCTTCAAGGGCGTGTACAGCCTGGTGTCCATCGCCGGCTTCGTGCTGCTGGTGTGGGGCTACGCGCAGGCGCGCGCCGACGCGCCCGTGCTGCTGTGGGCGCCGCCCGTCGGCCTGCGCCACCTCATCAGCCTGCTCACGCTGCCGGCTTTCATCCTGCTGTCCGCGGCCTACGTTCCGCGCAATCACCTCAAGGCGCGGCTGGGCCATCCGATGTTCGTGGCGGTGAAGCTGTGGGCGCTGGCGCACCTGCTGGTGAACGGCTGGCTGCACGGCGTGCTGCTGTTCGGCGGCTTCCTGCTCTGGGCCATCCTGGGCTTCCGCGCGGCGCGCCGCCGCGAACCCGCGCCGCGCAGCGGCGGCACCGTTGGTGGCACCGTGGCCGCGGTGGTCGTGGGCGTGGTCGCCTGGGCCGTGTTCGCCTTCCACCTGCACCGCCTGCTCATCGGCGTCGGCCCCTCCGGCTGAATCCTGCCCGCTTGACCCGGGTCAGGGCGCGGCGAGCGCCCCGGCCCGACCCTTTGCGCCACAGGCGCCACCCCGGCGCCCCGGAGCGAGGGTGCGAGCATGGAATACGAAGTGAACATCGCCGGCGTGGCCGCCGACCTGGGTGCGATCAACGAAGCGCTCTGCGCCGCCGACCCGGCCGCGGTGGCCGACCTGGACCCGTTCACGCCCGTGCTGCGCGTGTCGGCCGCGGTGACCGCCGGCGAGCTGCTCGGCCTGCTGCACGAAACCGGCTGCGAAGTGGCGCCGCACGCGGTGCGTACGCGCCCGTCGGTGTGTTGCGGCGGCTGCGGCGGCTGAGCGCGCCGCGCCCGCTCAGGGCGTGACGAAATTGAGCGCCGCCACGGCGGTGTCCCAGGCGCGCTGCGCCAGGGCCGGGTCGACGGTGATGCGCAGCGATTCGCGCAGCGCTTCATAGAAGCCCAGGGCATCGTTGAGCGGCTGGCGCTCCACTTCCGCCAGTTGCCGGTCCAGGCGCACCAGGTCGGTGCCCTGCACGGTGAGCAGGCCGCTGGCGACGGGCAGGGCGCACATCAGCCGGTGCCGGAACGGCGAACGCTTCCACGAGGAAACGAAGTGGTTGGCCGCCTGGATGTCGGTGCTGCGCGTCTGCGCCAGCGACAGCAGGAACAGCCCGGTCCAGTCGCTGCCGACCTTGCGCTGCAGGTGCAGGTCGCCGCCGAAGCTGGGCACCAGCCGGAACTGCGCGCCTTCCACCGTTTGCACCTTGCCGCCCAGCAGCGGCAGCGGCCGTTCGGGGCCCGGGCCGCCGAAGCCCACGTCCACCAGCCAATCCTGGCCGTCGCAACTGACGACCAGCGCCTGGTGCGTGGACGGTCCCGGCACGCTGCGGCCGTAAGTGACGCGCGCCATCACCGGCCGCACCTCGAAGCCGGCGGCCTCGAGCGCGCCGGACATCAGCGCGTTGAGTTCGAAGCAATAACCGCCGCGGCCCTCGCCCAGGATCTTTTCGTACACCACCGCGCGGTCGAGCCGCACCGGCAGGCCGGCCAGCACGTCGAGGTTCTCGAAGGCGATGGCGCGCACCTGCGCGAGCACCAGTTCGGACAGGCCGTCGGCGGTGGCGGGGGGAAGGGCAGGCAGCCCGATGCGCGCCAGGTAGGCGGCAACCGGGAACGGGGGGTGATGCGGGGCAACGCGATTCATGCGGCGGAGCGATCCATGCGGTCCGCGACTGCGGCTTCCGGGAATGTTCAAACGTCCATCATAGGCACCGCCTGGCCACGCCCGGCGCGTGTCGGTTGTCACGCCGGAGTGCCGCAAGGGAGGGAACGAAGTGCCGCGATTGCCATTGCCGTGTGCATGGATTGCGATGAAGCGTGGAATCGGCGTGAAAGGCGGGCGGCTATAATTGCCGCTTCCGCCCACACCAGGACCCCGCCATGCCCACGCTGCCCCCTTGCCCCGCCTGCGGCATGGAAAACACCTACCCCGACGGCAGCCAGCTCGTCTGCGCCGATTGCGGCCACGAATGGGACCCGTCGGCGGCCGCCGCCGACGCCGGCGAAGACCGCCTGGAAGTGCGCGACGCCAACGGCAACCTGCTGCAGGACGGCGACGACGTGGTGCTGGTGAAGGACCTGAAGGTGAAGGGCTCCTCGCTCACGCTCAAGCAGGGCACCAAGGTGCGCAACCTGCGCGTGGTCGGCGGCGACCACGACGTCGAGGGCCGCGTGGACGGCAGCCCGATGCAGCTCAAGGCCATCTACCTCAAGAAGGTCTGAGCACCGCTTCGGCGCCCTGGCGACCAGCCAGCAGCACCGCCAGCTCGGCCGGCGGCATCGGCCGGGCGAAGTGGAAACCCTGGCCCTGCTGGCAGACCAGCGCCGCCAGCCGCTCAGCGGTGGCGGCGTCCTCGACGCCTTCGGCGATCGTGCCCAGGCCCAGCGAGCGTGCCAGCTGGATGATGGTGGTCACGATCACCTGCGCATCGTCGCCTTCGCCCAGGCGCCGTACGAAGGATTGGTCGATCTTGAGCTTGTCCACCGGAAAGTGCTGCAGGTAGGCCAGGCTGGAATAGCCGGTGCCGAAGTCATCTATCGACAGGTGCACGCCGAGGCCGCGCAGCTTGCGCACGGTGGCAAGCACGGTTTCGGCGCCGCGCAGCAGGATCGATTCGGTGAGCTCGAGCTCCAGCCCGGTGGGCGGCAGCCCGGCGGCGGACAGGGCCTCGAGCACGTCGGCGGCGACGTCGCCGCGCTGGAACTGCTTGGCCGACAGGTTCACCGCCACCCGCGGCACGTCCAGCCCGGCGCNNACGCGGCGGCCTGGCGACAGGCCTCGCGCAGGATCCACAGGCCGATCGGCACGATCAGGCCGCTGTCCTCGGCCTCGGGGATGAAACGCATCGGCGGTACCATGCCCTGCTCGGGATGGCGCCAGCGCACCAACGCCTCGACGCCCACCAGCGCGCCGTCCTCGAGCGAAAACTGCGGCTGGTAGTGCAGCACGAATTCGCCGCGCTCCAGCGCCTGGCGCAGGCCGTTGCGCAGCGCCAGCCGTTCGCTCACTTCCTCGTTCATGGTGGCGTCGTAGAAGCACCAGCCGCTTCCGCCGGCCTCCTTGGCGCGGTGCTGGGCGGTGCCGGCGTTCTGCAGCAGGGTGTCGAAGTCCTGGCCGTCGCCCGGTGACAGCGCGGCGCCCATGGACACGGTGATGCGCAGTTCGCGCCCGGCCACCGCCATCGGCTCGGCCAGCGCGGCCAGGATGCGTTCCTGCGCGGCGGCCACGCTGCCGGCGTCGCGCACCTCGCGCAGCAGCACCGCGAATTCGTCGCCGCCCAGGCACGACACGGTGTCGGATTCGCCCACCTGCGCCGGCAGCCGGCGCGCCAGTTCGCGCAGCAGGGTGTCGCCGGCGGCATGGCCCAGCGAATCGTTGATGTGCTTGAAGCCGTCGATGTTGAGCAGCAGCAGCGCGGCGTGGCCGCTGTCTTCGTGGCGCGCGGCCAGTACCTGGTTGGTGCGGTCGCGCAGCAGGGCGCGGTTGGGCAGCCCGGTGGTGCGATCGTAGAAGGCCAGCGCCTCGACCTGCTGCTCGGCGGCGTGGCTGCGCGCGGTTTCCACCGCCAGCCGCTCGTAGGGCTCGCGCACGCTGGCCACGAACACCACGCGGTAGACCAGCAGGTAGGCCAGCACCTTGTACACGTGCCCGACCAGGCTGAAGAGGTCGTTGACGTTTTCGTACATCGTCAGGCACAGCTCGGACAGGATCCACAGCGCCGAGGCGGCCACCAGGCCGTGCGTGTCGAAAGTGGGATAGAGATCGCGCACGTGCAGCAGGTGCAGCATGGCCAGGGCCATCATCAGCACCACCATCGCCTCCACCAGCACCTTCAACGGCGTCAGGCCCTGGCCGGGCACGAAGAAGACGGGCCACCAGTCCGAATGCGCCAGTTGCAGCCACGCCACCGCGGCCACGTAGCCCAACGCGCCGGCCAGCCAGGCGTAGCGCGTGCCGGCGTGGCGGAACGGCACCCAGGGCCGGAACACGATATAGAGCACCGCCATGGCGCCGACGACGCGGGCGGCCAGCCAGAACGAGATCGCCTTCTGCGGCGACGCCGGCGTGACCATCTCGGGCATGCCGCGGTAGGACATCGTGTGCGCGAAATCGAGCAGGGCCACGGCCAGGAAGGCGCAGGCCAGCACGATCAGGTTGCCGGGCCGCTCCGGCCGGTGCGAATGCCAGGACACCGAGAACACCATCGCCGACACCACGATGGCGAAGACCTCGCTGGTGGTGTGCAGCGACACCGGGAACCACGACGCGCTCTGCCGCAGGCCCTGCTCGGGCAGCACCAGCCACACCAGCAGGAAGCCGAAGGTGCAGGCGCCCACCAGGAAGCTGCGGAAGGCGCGCGAATCCATCCAGCCGCCCTGGCTGGCGAAGCGCTGGGCTGAATCTTCGATGGCCATGCCGCCCCCCGGGTCCCTGGCCCGACATTGCCAGCCCCGGCCGCCGATTTCCAGCACGATCGCCGCCAGCCGGGCGCAGGCTTGGAACCCGCCGGCGTCGCCCACAGAATAGGGGGCAAAGGAGAAGGACATGGCTACGGGCTGGGCGGGCGACGGCGCGGTGCAGGACCAGATCGACGCGACCGTGAAGGACGCCATCAAGCGTGCGCGCCAGCAGCTGCCCAAGGGGCCGTCGCTGGAGCGCTGTGAAGAGTGCGAGGCCCCCATCCCGGAGGCCCGGCGCCAGGCCTTGCCCGGCGTGCGACTGTGCGTGCCCTGCCAGGAAGCCCACGACCGCGAACAGCGCACCGCCAGCGGCTACAACCGCCGCGGCAGCAAGGACAGCCAGCTGCGTTGATCAGGTGCGGTTGAGCGGCATGCGGAAGGTGAAGGTGGTACCGGCCTCGGCGCTGGAGCTCACCTGCATGCCGCCGCCATGAGCTTTCGCTACCTGGTCGACAATGAAAAGCCCGAGTCCAAGCCCGTTGCGCGAGGTGTCGTCTTCCTGGGAATAGGCATGGAACAGTTGTTCCAGCCGTTCAGGTGGGATTGGCGTGCCGCGGTTGTGCACCGCCAGCTGGAAATGCTCGTCAACCACCTCGGCTTTCACGATCACCGGACCGGTACTGGC
>DNNT01000164.1 GCA_003497545.1 Arenimonas sp.
CCTTTCGCCGGGCGACCGCCAGGTCGCCGCCTTGCTCGGCCAGCAACCGGGCGGCCTCCGCGGCCACCCGCAGGCGCCGCTGGCGGGCACCCACGGGCTCAGAAGATGTCGAACGCCTCTTCATTGCTCAGCACCGGGTCGAGGTCGAAGCCGGAGGCGCTGATCCGGTCGTAGTCTTCGCTCTTGAAGTAGTCGCGGATCGCACCGGGCGTGCCTTCCGGCACCAGGCGGCCGGACTCGCCGCTGACCCAGGCGGTGACCACGCCGGCCGGCACCTCGGGCTCGACCACGGGCACGTCCTTGAGCGCGGTGCGCATGTAGCCGATCCAGATGGGCAGGGCGGCCTTGCCGCCGTATTCGCCGCGGCCCAGCGTGGAGAAGTCGTCCTTGCCGACCCAGACCGTGGTCACCAGGTCGCCGCCGAAGCCGGAGAACCAGGCGTCGCGGTGGTCGTTGGTGGAGCCAGTCTTGCCGCCCAGGTCGTCGCGGCCCAGCGCGGTGGCGGCGCGGCCGGTACCGCGGCGCACCACGTCGCGCATCAGCGAATGCACCAGGAAAGCCGTGCGCTCGTCAATCGCGCGCGGGGCCAGGGCCCGGTCGGCCAGCGCCTGCGCTTCCTCGGCCCGGACCTCGGGCGTGGTTTCTTCGGCGGCCGGTGCCGCGGCCTGCGAGGGGCCGAAATCGAAACCGTCCACCACCGCGGGGTCGCGCTGGCCTCCCGGCGTGCCGGGCGTGCCCCGTCCCGGGCAGCGGCGGCAGGCATGCAGCGGCTTGGCTTCGCTCAGCACTTCGCCGTTGCGGTCGAGCACCTTTTCGATGAACCAGGGATCCACCAGGTAACCGCCGTTGGCGAACACCGTGTAGCCGCGGGCGATCGAGAGCGGCGTCAGCGAAGAGGTGCCCAGCGACATCGACAGGTTCGGCGGCAGGCTTTCCTGGCTGAAACCGAACTGGGTGATGTAGCGGCTGGCGAAATCCACGCCGATGGCGTCGAGCAGGCGCACCGACACCAGGTTGCGCGACTGCACCATGGCCTCGCGCAGGCGCATGGGGCCGGCGAAGTTTCCGGCGTCGTTCTGCGGCCGCCAGACGTTGCCGGCGCGGTCGCGGAACACCACCGGCGCGTCGAGCACGATGCTGGCCGGCGAGAAACCACGCTCGAACGCCGCGGCGTAGACGAAGGGTTTGAAGCTCGAGCCCGGCAGGCGCTGCGCCTGGGTCGCACGGTTGAACTTGTTCAGGCCGAAGCTGAAGCCGCCGACGAGGGCGCGCACCGCGCCGTCCTCAGGCTGCAGTGAGACGAGGGCCGCCTGGGCGATGGGCACTTGGGCCAGGCGCAGCTTGCCGGATTCGGCGTCCAGCGCCAGGCGCACCACGTCGCCACGCTTGAACAGCTGGGCGGGCTGCTTGCCGGTCCAGCGGGTGGCTTCGGCGTCGAGCTCCAGCGCCGTGCCGGCCGCCGTCAGCACCTGTGCCCTGCCGTCCGCCACGCCCGTGACCAGCACGGCCGACAGGCTGCCGACGGTGGGATAGGGGCGCAGGCGCTTGCGCAGGGCGTCCACGGATTCGTCGGCCGGCAGGTCGAGCTGGGCCTCCGGGCCGCGGTAGCCGTGGCGGCGGTCGTACTCGAGCAGGCCTGCCTGCAACGAGCGTACGGCCGCGGTCTGGTCCTCGGAATCGAGCGTCGTGTAGACCCGCAGGCCGCTGGTGGTGGCGTCGGCGCCGTAGCGCTGCTCCATTTCGGCGCGCACCATTTCGGCCACGTAGGGCGCCTCGACCTCGACCTTGGGCTCATGCGGGCTGGCGTTCATGGGCTCGGCCTGGGCCGCGCGCTCTTCCGCCTCGGTGATCATCCCTTCCTCGCGCATGCGCTGGATCACGTAGTTGCGCCGGATCAGCGCGCGCTCGGGATTGATGATCGGGTTGCCGCTGGAGGGGAACTTGGGGATGGAGGCCAGGGTGGCGGCTTCGGCCAGGGTCAGCTGGTCGAGCGGCTTGCCGTAGTAATACTCGGCGGCGGCGGCCACGCCGTAGGCGCGGTTCCCGAAGAAGCTCTTGTTGAGGTAGAGCTCGAGGATCTCGTCCTTGCTGAGCTCACGCTCCATCTTCAGCGCGAGGAAGATCTCGGTGATCTTGCGGGTGTAGGAGTACTCGGCGCTCAGGAAGAACTGCCGGGCCACCTGCTGGGTGATGGTGCTGCCGCCCGGGACGCGGCCGTCGGTCGTGGCCAGCAGCCAGACGGCGCGGCCGATGCCGCGCCAGTCCACGCCGGGGTGCTCGTAGAAGCGGGCGTCCTCGATGGCGATGAAGGTCTGCTTGACCCGTTCCGGCACGTCCTCGATCTCCACCGGGAAGCGGCGAGTCTCGCCGATCAGGGCGATCAGCTTGCCGTCCCGGGAATAGATGCTCAGGGGCACCTGGAGCTGGACGTTCCGCAGCTCCTGGACGTCGGGCAGGCGGGGGGAGATGAGCCAGTAGAGGACGCCGATGGCGACCACGCCCAGCACGGCCAGTCCGGCGAAAAGCATCAGTGCCCGGCGCAGCAGGCGTTTGAATCGGGCCATCCAGGGCCTCTCCCGAGGTTTACATCGACGTGGGGCAGGGAGTATAGAACGTGGCATGGTCGGGCTGCGCCGTGGGGGCGGCCGGTTCCCGGCCCCGATTGCGTCTTGATAGGGAAGCGTGGGGTCGGCCAGGGGACGGCGAGAGGCATCCGGTCCAGGGGGGCATTGCCATTTGGGAAATTTTCGTTATTTAATGTAATGGCGCACCATTCGTGTGTAAGCGCCCGTCGGAAGGGGAGAAACCGTGGGTCTTTTCGGAAATGCCAAGACACCGCTGGTCGGCCTGGACATCAGCTCCACGGCCGTCAAGCTTTTGCAGCTCACCGAGTCCGGCGGGCGGTATCGCGTCGAGCACTACGCGGTTGAGCCCCTGCCTCCCAACGCCGTCGTCGAGAAGAACATCGTCGAGGTCGAAGCCGTCGGCGAGGCCATCAAGCGCGCCGTCGCGCGCTCGGGCACCAAGGCCAAGCACGCCGCGGCCGCGGTGTCCGGCTCCTCGGTGATCACGAAGGTGATCCCGATCCAGGGCGACCTGGACGAGGACGCGCTCGAGGACCAGGTCCAGCTCGAAGCCTCGAACTACATCCCGTACCCGATCGACGAGGTCAGCATCGATTTCGAGGTGATCGGCCCGGTGCCGAACAACCCCGAGATGATCCAGGTGATGCTGGCGGCCTCGCGCACCGAGAACGTCGAGCTGCGCCAGTCCGCGCTCGAGCTCGGCGGGCTCACCGCCAAGGTCATCGACGTCGAGGCCTTCGCGATGGAAAACGCCTTCAAGCTGGTCGCCGACCAGCTGTCGGTACCCAAGGACGCGATCGTGGCCCTGGTGGACATCGGCGCCACGATGACCACGCTGAACGTGCTGCGCGGCCAGCGCAGCATCTACACCCGCGAGCAGGTGTTCGGCGGCAAGCAACTCACCGACGAGGTGATGCGCCGCTACGGCCTGAGCTACGACGAGGCGGGCCTGGCCAAGCGCCAGGGCGGCCTGCCGGAGAGCTACGAGGTCGAGGTGCTCGAGCCCTTCAAGGAAGCGCTGGTCCAGCAGGTCAGCCGCCTGCTGCAGTTCTTCTACGCCGGCAGCGACTTCAACCGGGTCGACCAGGTCGTGCTGGCCGGTGGCTGCGCCTCGATCGCCGGCATCGGAAACCTGGTCGAGGAGCAGCTTGGCGTCCCGACCGTCATCGCTAACCCGCTCGCCAACATGGCGCTCGGTCCCCGTGTCCAGGCCCATGCCCTGGCGCAGGACGCCCCCGCGCTCATGATCGCCTGCGGCCTGGCCCTGAGGAGCTTCGACTGATGGCCAGAATCAACCTGCTTCCCTGGCGCGCCGAGCGGCGCAAGCAGCGCCAGAAGGAATTCATGACAATGCTCGGCCTCGCGGCCGGCGCGGCGCTGCTGCTGAGCTTCCTGATCGTCATGTACTACAACGGTCAGATCGAAGGCCAGCAGAACCGCAACGAGTACCTGCGCGACCAGATCAAACTCGTGGACGAGCAGATCAAGGAAATCGAGACCCTCGACAAGAAGAAGGCCAACCTGCTTGCCCGCAAGCAGGTGATCGAGGAGTTGCAGGCCAGCCGCTCGCAGATGGTTCACCTGTTCGATCAGCTGGTCCGGACCATCCCCGAGGGCGTGCGCCTGAACTCCATCGCGCAGTCGGGCCAGTCCCTGACCCTGACCGGCCAGGCGCAGTCCAACGCCCGCGTCAGTTCGTACATGCGCAACCTCGAGGAATCCGGCTGGATGGCCAACCCAGACCTCTCGATCATCGAGGCCAAGGGCGACGACAAGGGCCTGCCGAATGCCTTCACCCTGAAGGTGAAGCTGCAGACCCCGAAGAAGGAAGGCGAAGAGGCTGATGCCGCCGCCGTGTCCGGAGGTGCGCAATGAGCAGCAAGAAGGTTGATCTCCGCAACCTTGACTTCAACAATGCCGGTGCCTGGCCCATTCAGGTGAAGCTCGGTGCATGCGTGCTGCTGGGCGTGGTCATCATCGGCATCGCCTGGTACCTGTTCGTCAGCGACCAGCGCGTGATGCTCGAGAAGGAAGAGCGCACCGAAGTCACCCTGCGCGAGGAGTTCCAGGGCAAGCAGGGCCGCGCCGCCAACCTTGAGCCGCTGAAGCAGCAGCTGGCGCAGATGGAGGTCATGCTGCAGCAGATGCTCCGCCAGCTGCCCAGCAAGAACGAAATGCCCGACCTGATCGTGGACATCTCGCAGACCGCCCTGGCCGCCGGTATCAACAACGAGCTGTTCCAGCCCGGTGCCGAGAGCCAGCGCGAGTTCTACGCCGAGAAGCCGATCCAGCTGCGCATGGTGGGCACCTACCACCAGTTCGGCGCTTTTGTCAGCGGCGTCGCCTCGCTGCCGCGCGTGGTCATCATGACCATGCACGACATCTCGCTACAGCCAAAGGCCGGTACTGACGGCACGTTGGTCCTCTCGGGAACGGTCAAGACCTATCGTTACCTCGACGACGAGGAATCGAACACCACCGCGGGAGGCGCCAAGTGATGGTCCCGTCCATGACCCGGAACGCCATGAGCGCCCTGCTCGTCGCCGCCGTGGCCCTGTCCCTCTCGGCCTGCACGCGCGGCAGCCGCGACCTCGAGGCCTGGGTGGCCGAGGTCAAGGCGCGCCCCGCGCCGCCGCTGGACCCGCTGCCGGTGATGAAACAGTTCGAGACTTTCGAATACGCCGCGCAGGACCTGCGCGACCCGTTCAGCCAGCCCACCGCCGACCGCGATGGCGGCAACGCCCTGCGCCCGGATCCGAATCGCCGCAAGGAGGTCCTCGAGGCCTTCCCACTCGACAGCCTCGACATGGTCGGCACGATCGGCGAGGGCAGTGGCGTGGTTGGCCTGGTCATGGGGCCGGACCGCGTGACGCACCGGGTCCGCTCGGGGAATTACTTGGGACTCAACGACGGTCGCATCACCGCGGTGTTCGAAGACCGCATCGAGATTGTCGAACTCGTACCGGATGGGGCAGGTGGCTGGCTGGAACGTCCGGCCAAGATCGCCCTTGAAGACAATTGATTGGGGGAATGCACGATGACCGCGAATAAAACGATCGGCGAGGGGATGGGCACCAAGCGTCATTGGGTGCTGACCATGGGAGCGCTCGCCGTCGGCCTGGCGACGTCCCTGTCCGCGATGGCGGCGAACGTCCTCCAGGACGTGCGTTATGCCTCGGCCCCCGGGGGCAAGGTGGACATCACGCTGCAGTTCGCCGAGCCGGTTGGCGACGTGCAGGCCTTCACCACGGACACCCCGCCGCGCATCGCGGTGGACATCCCGGGGACCACCAACGGGCTGAGCCAGCGCCGGGTCGTCATCGGCAGCGGCGCCACCTCGGCGGTATCCGCCGTGGAAGCCGGTGGCCGCACCCGCGTGGTCGTGGACCTCTTCCGCCCCGCAGGCTACACCACCCGCAGCGCCGGCAACCTGCTGGTCCTGACGGTGGACGCCGGCGCGCAGCCGAACAGCCTGGCCACCGGCTCCGACCCGACCAAGAAGGTTGCCTCGGACATCGAGGTCGCCAACATCGACTTCCGCCGCGGCGAGAACGGCTCCGGGCGCGTCATCCTCCGCTTCAGCGGTGATGGTGCCGCCGCCGACATGCGCAACGAGGGTTCGCGCGTCGTGGTCGACGTGGCCAACGCGAGCATCCCCGAATCGCTGCGCCGCCGCCTCGACGTCACCGACTTCGCCACCCCGGTCCAGAGCCTTGAGCCGAACGCGAATGCCGGCAGCACCCGCCTGGTGATCAACACCAACGGTGCGTTCGATTCGATGGCCTACCAGACCGGCAACGAGTACGTGATCGAGGTGACGCCCAAGCGCGCCGCCCCCACGGCCGTGGTCGCTGGCGCCCCGGGCCGTGCAGCGGGTGCAGTGGCCGGCGATGCCGAAGCCAAGCGCTACGCGGGCCGCCCGGTGACCTTCAACTTCCAGGACGTGCCGGTGCGCACGGTACTGCAGCTGATCGCCGAGGAGTCGGGCCTGAACGTCGTCGCCGCCGACACGGTACAGGGCAACGTCACGCTGCGCCTGATCAACGTGCCCTGGGACCAGGCGATGGACATCGTGCTGCGTGCCAAGCAGCTCGACAAGCGCCGCGACGGCAACGTCATTTGGGTCGCGCCGCAGAAGGAAATCGCCGACTTCGAGAAGGCGGTGGCCGACGCCCGCATCGCCAATGAAGAGCGCGAGCCGCTGATCACCGAGTACATCCCCATCAACTACGGCAACGCCGAAGAAATCGCCAGCCTGCTGACAGAAGACAGCAAGAGCGCTAGCGGCGCCGGCGGTGGCGGCGGTGGCGCCGGTGGCCAGCGTACCCGCGGCTTCCTCTCCCCGCGCGGCAGCGTCAGCTTCGACAATCGCACCAACACCCTGCTGCTGATCGACATCGCCAGCAAGGTGGCCGAAGTGCGCAACCTGCTGGCCACGCTTGACCGCCCCGTCGACCAGGTCCTCATCGAGGCGCGCATCGTGGTGGCGACCGAGGTGTTCGCCCGCGAACTGGGCGTGATCTTCGGCGTGCAGGACCGCACCGGCACGCTGGCCAACAGCAACGGAACCACCACCGACTCCGGCTTCGCGGTCGACCTGCCGGCCACGACCCCGGCCGGTGCCCTGAACCTGAGCATCCTGCGCCAGGACATCGCGCTCGAGCTCGAACTCTCTGCCCTCGAGGAAGAAGGTCGCGGCGAAGTGGTATCCAATCCGCGCGTCATCACCGCCAACCAGCGTGAAGCCGTCATCCGTCAAGGCGACGAGGTGGCTTACCTGACGATCCAGCCGGTCACCACGCCGGGTGCGGTCGCCACGGCCACGGTCGAGTTCAAGGAAGTGCTGCTCGAGCTCAAGGTCACCCCGACCATCACGCAGGACGGCCGCGTCTACCTGAACCTCGCGGTGAAGAAGGACGAGGTCAGCGAGCTGATCGCGAACCCGGCCGGTGGCTTCATCCCGCAGATCGCCAAGCGCGAGGTCAGCACCGCGGTGCTGATCGACAACGGCCAGACGGTCGTGGTCGGCGGCGTGTACGAGTTCAAGAGCCGCGACGACCTGCGCAAGGTTCCGTTCCTCGGCGACCTGCCGGTGCTCGGCAACCTGTTCAAGAACAAGTCCAAGGGCATGGAGAAGGCCGAGCTGCTTATCTTCGTGACCCCGCGCATCCTGCAGGTTGCGCACAAGGGCTGAAGCCCGAAGTCGGAAACGACAGGCTGACCGGACAGGGCCGCGCAAGCGGCCCTGTTTCGTTTCACGCCATCTGAATTGCCTGCGAGGCTACCTGCGGTAAGCTGGGGCCGACCCAAAAACAGGCCCCCCCGGTGACGAAGACGCTTTTGCGCCCCGCCGGCGCCCTGGCTGCCCTCGCGGCGTCCGAGGCCGCCGCCGCCCCCACGCTCGACGATCGCATCCAGTCGGTGTTCGGCCCCGTGGCCGACACCCTCTCGGCCTTCGTGTTCGTGGAGGTGCCGCTGCCCGGCGGCTTGAGTGCCCCGCTGATCGTGCTGTGGCTGGCCGCGGCAGCCTGCGTCTTCACCGTCTATTTCGGCTTCATCAACGTGCGTGGCTTCGGCCACGGCTTCCGCCTGATCCGGGGTGACTACGCAGAGCCGAGCGGCCCCGGCGAGGTCAGCCATTTCCAGGCGCTGACCGCCGCGGTGTCCGGTACGGTCGGCCTCGGCAACATCGCCGGCGTGGCCGTTGCGATCACGGTGGGTGGCCCGGGTGCCACCTTCTGGATGATCGTGGCCGGCCTGCTGGGCATGTCCACCAAGTTCGTGGAATGCACCCTGGGCGTGATGTTCCGTCGTCAGAACCCGGACGGCAGCGTGTCCGGCGGCCCGATGTATTACCTGCGCGACGGGCTGGCGAAACACCGGCCAGGGCTGGCGGGCGTGGGGCGCGGACTCGCCGTCTTCTATGCTGCCTGCATCGTCGCCGGCGCCGTGGGTTCCGGCGCCCTTTTCCAGGCCAACCAGACCTTCGCCCAGGTATTGAACGTGACCGGTGGCGCCGAAGGCCCCCTTGCCGGACGCGGCTGGCTGTTCGGCATCGTGCTCGCGGCCCTGACCGGCATCGTGGTCGTGGGGGGCGTGAAGCGGGTGGGCCAGGTCACCGCGCGCCTGGTGCCGGGCATGGCCCTGGTCTACCTGCTGGGCGGCGTTGCCGTGCTGCTGGTACACGCCGATCGCATCCCCGATGCGCTGCTGGCCATCGTGCGCGGCGCCTTCAGCGGCGAAGCCGCTTATGGTGGCGTGCTGGGTGCCATCATCGTCGGCTTCCGCCGCGCGGCTTTTTCAAACGAGGCCGGCCTGGGTTCCGCGGCCATCGCGCACTCCGCCGTGCGCACGCGCGAGCCGGTGACCGAAGGCTTCGTGGCTCTCTGGGAGCCGTTCATCGACACGGTGGTGATCTGCACCATGACCGCGCTGATCATCATCGTCTCGGGCGAATACCTGCAGCCCGGCCCTGACGGCGTGGCCCTCACCTCCGATGCCTTCGCCTCGGTGTTCGCGTGGTTCCCGTACGTGCTGACGGTGGTCGTGTTCCTGTTCGCCTACTCGACCATGATCACCTGGGCCTACTACGGCTCGAAAGCGATCGGCTATCTCACCGGCGAATCCACCCTTGCGCAGAACCTCTTCAAGCTTGCCTTCCTGGCCATGACGGTGGTGGGTTGCTCGATGCAGCTGGGCAGCATCGTCGGCATCGCCGACGCACTCCTGCTGCTGATGTCCGTCCCCAACCTCATCGGCGTCTATCTGCTGATGCCAGTGGTCAGGCGCGAACTCGAGAGCTACCTGGCGCGCCTGCGCTCGGGAGAGATCCGCCCGGCCGCCCGGCCATAACCGGAGTAAGCCCATGGCCAAGATGTCCCTGCACACCCGCATGCTCGTCGGCTTCGTGGCCGGCCTCAGCCTGGGCCTGGCCGCGAACCTCTTGGCCGCCGACGCCGCCTGGCTCGACGCGCTGGTGCGCTACGTCGCCGACCCGATCGGCCAGGTGTTCCTGCGCCTGCTGTTCATGCTGGTGATCCCGCTGGTGTTTTCGGCCCTGGTGCTGGGCGTGGTGGAAATCGGCGACCCGAAATCGCTGGGACGCATCGGCGGCAAGACCCTGGTGTGGATCCTGGTGGTGACCACCATCGCGGTCACCATCGGGCTGGTGGTCGTCAACATCATCCAGCCGGGCCGTGGCCTGCCGCCAGAACTGGGCCAGTCGCTGATCGCGCAGGCCGGCGAGCGTGGCGCCCAGATCGCCGCGGGACGCGAGGCCGTGTCGGGCATCAGCGTGCTGCTCAACATCGTGCCTCGCAACCCGGTACAGGCGGCGGCCAACGGCGACCTGATCGCCGTGATGTTCTTCGCGCTCATGTTCGGCATCGCCGCCACCGTGATCCGCAGCGAGGGCACGCGCGCCTTCGTGGCCACGGTGCAGGGCGTGTACGACATCTGCCTGAAGCTGATCGACTGGGTGATCCGGCTGGCGCCCTACGCCGTGGCCGCGCTGCTGTTCTCCATCACCGCCAAGCTGGGCTTCGACGTGCTGGTGCAACTGGCGCGCTTCGTGGCCACGGTGCTGCTGGCGCTGGGCATCCACTTCTTCGTGGTGTTCCCGGTGCTGCTGCGGTTGTTCGGCGGCATGTCGCCGTTGGCCTTCTTCCGCGGCGCGCAGCCGGCGTTGCTGACGGCCTTTTCCACGTCCTCTTCCAGCGCCACGCTGCCGACGACGCTGAAGGTGGTCGAACAAGGCCTGGGCGTGCCGCGCCGGGTCGCCCGCTTTGTGTGCACGCTGGGCGCCACCGCCAACATGAATGGCACGGCCCTGTTCGAGGGCATCACGGTGCTGTTCCTGGCCCAGTTCTTCGGGGTCGAGCTGGGCCTGCTGCAGCAGGCGCTGGTGCTGGCCATGTGCATCCTCGGCGGCGTCGGTGCCGCCGGCGTGCCGGGCGGTTCGCTGCCGGTGATCGCCATGATCCTGGCCCTGTTCGGCGTCCCGCCCGAAGGCATCGGCCTGATCCTGGGCGTGGACCGACTGCTCGACATGTGTCGGACCGTGGTGAACGTGGGCGGCGACATGGTCGGCTCGGTTGTCATCGGCCGCAGCGAACCGACCGCCGAGCCTTCCCCGTCGCCGTAACACCCGTGTCTCCCGCCC
This sequence comes from Arenimonas sp., assembly GCA_003497545.1. Classification (GTDB taxonomy): domain Bacteria; phylum Pseudomonadota; class Gammaproteobacteria; order Xanthomonadales; family Xanthomonadaceae; genus Arenimonas. The sequence continues at coordinate 10,747 of DNNT01000164.1, forward strand.
GCAAGGGCGACAGCAGGCGCCCGGTCGGCGACAATAGCGCCCCGTCGGCCCGGCCCCGGGCCCCGTTCTGGACGCCCTCATGACGACGCCTTCCCGCCGCGACCTCGCCAACGCCATCCGCTTCCTGGCCATTGACGCCGTCGAGGCCGCCAAGTCCGGCCACCCCGGCATGCCCATGGGCATGGCCGACATCGCCGAGGTGCTCTGGAACGACTTCCTGAGCCACAGCCCGAACAACCCCAAGTGGTTCAACCGCGACCGCTTCGTGCTGTCCAACGGCCACGGCTCGATGCTGATCTACGCGCTGCTGCACCTGTCGGGCTACGACCTGCCGATGGACCAGTTGCGCCGCTTCCGCCAGCTGCACAGCAAGACCGCCGGCCACCCCGAATACGGCCACACCCCGGGCGTCGAAACCACCACCGGCCCGCTGGGCCAGGGCCTGGCCAACGCCGTGGGCATGGCGCTGGCCGAGCGCTTGCTGGCGCAGCGATTCAACCGCCCCGAGTTCAACGTGGTCGACCACCACACCTGGGTCTTCCTGGGCGACGGCTGCCTGATGGAGGGCGTCTCGCACGAGGCCGCCTCGTTGGCTGGCACCTGGGGCCTGGGCAAGCTGATCGCCTTCTGGGACGACAACCACATTTCCATCGACGGCGACACCAGCGGCTGGTTCACCGACGACACCCCGGCGCGTTTCGAAGCCTATGGCTGGCAGGTGATCCGCAAGGTGGACGGCCACGACCCGCAGGAAATCATCCAGGCCATCAAGACCGCGCAGGCCGAAACCGCCAAGCCGACCCTGATCTGCTGCCGCACCACCATCGGCTTCGGTTCGCCGGGCAAGGCCGGCAAGGAATCGAGCCACGGCGCCCCGCTGGGCAAGGACGAGGTGGCCGCCACCCGCGAAGCCCTGGGCTGGCCGCACGCGCCCTTCGAAATCCCCGCCGCCATTGCCGACGGCTGGCGCGCCGGCAATGCCGGCCTGGTGCGCGAGGAGCAGTGGAACCGCCTGTTCGACGCCTACGCCAAGGCCTACCCCGAACTGGCCGCCGAGCTGGTGCGCCGTTCGCACGGCGAGCTGCCGGAAGGTTTCGCCGACGCCGCCCGCGCTTATGCCGCCAAGTTGCAGCTCGAGGGCCCGGTGGTCGCTTCGCGCAAGGCCTCGCAGATGGCGCTCGACGCCTTCGGCCCGCTGCTGCCTGAACTGGTGGGCGGCTCGGCCGACCTGGCGCATTCCAACCTCACGCTCTGGAAGGGCAGCAAGTCGGTCACCACGAACGACGCCAGCGCCAACTACGTGCACTTCGGCGTGCGCGAATTCGGCATGAGCGCCATCTGCAATGGTATCGCCCTGCACGGTGGCTTCATCCCCTACGACGCGACTTTCCTGGTGTTCTCCGACTACTCGCGCAACGCGCTGCGCATGTCGGCGCTGATCCCGACCCGCACGATCCATGTGTTCACCCACGACTCGATCGGCCTGGGCGAAGACGGCCCGACCCACCAACCGGTCGAGCACCTGGCCTCGCTGCGCTACATCCCGAACAACGACGTCTGGCGCCCCTGCGACGCGGTGGAATCGGCCGTGTGCTGGCAGGCCGCCATCGCACGCACAGACGGCCCGAGCTGCCTGGTGTTCAGCCGCCAGAACCTGGCCCACCAGCCGCGCACGGCGCAGCAGGTGGCCGACATCGCCCGCGGCGGCTACGTGCTGTCGGATCCGGGCGAGGGCACGTTCGACCTGATCCTGCTCGCCACCGGCTCGGAAGTGGAGCTGGCCATGGAGGCCATGCGCCGCCTGGCGGGCGAGGGCGTGCGCGCCCGAGTGGTGTCCATGCCCTGCGCCGAGGTGTTTGCGCGCCAGCCGCTCGAGTGGCGCGAGGGCGTGCTGCCGTCCTGGTGCCGCAAGCGCGTGGCCGTGGAAGCCGGCGTCACCGGCTACTGGCGCCAGTTCGTGGGCCTGGACGGGGCCGTCGTCGGCATCGACCAGTTCGGCGCTTCGGCGCCGGCCGAGCAGCTGTACAAGCATTTCGGCATCACCGTCGAGGCGGTGATGGACGCGGCGAAAGCCCTGCGCTGATTCGTCCCGCAAGCCCCGGGATCAGGCGGTCCCGGGCACGCACAGGTTGCGGTGCAGCGCCTCGATGACGTCGTGCACCGTGCCGTCGGCCACGGAATAGAACACCGCCTGCGCCTCGCGCCGGGTGTTCACCAGCCCCTTCTCCCGCAGCACCGCCAGGTGCTGCGACAGCGCCGACTGGCTCAGCGGCACCAGGGCGTTGATCTCGCCCACCGACATTTCCCGTTCGATGAGAAGGCACAGCACCCGCAGGCGCTGCGGGTTCGCCATGGCCTTGAGCAACTCGGCCGCGGCTTCGGACTGGGTTTCCATCTGACGGGCGGGGGTGGCCATGGGTACTGCTCCGAACGGATATTGACATTATGCCACAACGCTAATTAAGCTACAACTAATTTAGCAAGGCCGGATATCCCGGCGGCGGGGGAAATGTCATGGCGAACATCGTGGTTCTGGGCGCAGGTATCGGCGGCATGAGCGCCGCCTACGAAATCCGCGCGGAAATCGGCAAGGAACACAAGGTGACCGTGGTCGGCGAAGGCGAGCTCTTCAGCTTCGTACCGTCCAACCCCTGGGTGGCGGTGGGCTGGCGGAAGCCCAAGGACGTGCAGATCGGCGTGCGGCCCTATCTGGCGAAGAAGGGCATCGAGTTCGAGAACGCCGGCGCGGCCGAAGTGCTGCCCGCCGAGAACCGCATCCGCCTGCGCGACGGCCGCGACCTGGCCTACGACTACCTCGTGATCACCACGGGCCCGCGCCTGGCCTTCGACGAAGTGCCTGGACTCGGCCCGGAGGGTGGCTTCACCCAGTCGATCTGCACCACAGAACATGCCCAGACCGCGTGGGAAGCGTACGAGGCCTTCCTCAAGGATCCCGGCCCGATCGTGGTCGGCGCGGCCGCTGGCGCCAGTTGCTACGGCCCGGCCTACGAGTTCGCGATGATCCTCGACGCCGACCTTCGCAAGCGCAAGCTTCGCGACCGCGTGCCTATCACCTACGTCAGCCCCGAGCCCTACGTCGGGCACATGGGCCTGGGCGGCGTCGGCGACTCGAAGGGCCTGCTCGAGGCCGAATTCCGCCAGCGCCACATCAAGTGGATCGCCAACGCGAAGATCACCAAGGTCGAAGACGGCCTGATGCACGTCAAGGAAGTCGACGCGCGCGCCCAGCCGCTGGCCAGCCACCAGCTGCCGTTCAAGTATTCGATGGTGCTGCCGGCCTTCACCGGCGTGGACGCCGTGCGCTCCGCCAAGGAAATGTGCAACCCGCGCGGCTTCGTGCTGATCGACGCCTACCAGCGCAACACGAAGTACCCGAACATCTATTCGGCTGGCGTTTGCGTCGCCATCCCGCCGGTCGAACCCACGCCGCTGCCGGTGGGCGCGCCCAAGACCGGCTTCATGATCGAGTCGATGGTCACCGCCATCGCCCACAACCTCGCCGCCGACCTCGCCGGCAAGCCGGCCGAAGAAAAGGCCACCTGGAACGCGATCTGCCTGGCCGACATGGGCGACACCGGCGCCGCCTTCGTGGCGCTGCCGCAGAACCCGCCGCGCAACGTCACCTGGGCCAAGGTCGGCAAGTGGGTGCACCTGGCCAAGATCGCCTTCGAAAAATATTTCATGCGCAAGATGAAGACCGGCAACACCGAGCCCGTGTACGAGAAGTACGTGCTCAAGCTGCTGGGCATCGTCAAGCTCAAGTAACCCCAAGGAGAAACCCCATGAACCTCGACCGTGCCGTGATGGCCTTCGCCGGCGTGATGATCCTGGTCAGCGCCGCCCTCGTGTACTTCGTCTCGCCCTGGTGGCTGCTGTTCACCGCCTTCATCGGCCTGAACCTGATCCAGTCGGCCTTCACCGGCTTCTGCCCGGCGGCGATCGTGTTCCGCAAGCTCGGCTTCGGTGCCGGCTGCGCCTTCAAGTGAGGTAGACGCATGTCCCCGTCCCGCACCCTGTTGCCCCTCGCGCTCGCCAGCCTGCTGCTGGCGGCCTGCGCCGGCGAAACGCCCGCGCCCGCGGCCGCGCCGCCGGTGTCCTTCCAGACCCTGGAAGTGGAGCCGCGCACGTCCGCGCGCGAGCGCAGCTGGGACGGCGTGGTCGAGGCCGTGAACCAGGCCACGCTCTCGGCGCAGACCGCCGGCCGCGTGCTGGAGCTGCCCTTCGACGTGAACGACTACGTCGAGGCGGGGCAGGTGGTGGTGCGTTTCACCGACGTCGAGCAGGTCTCGGCGCAGCGGCGCGCCNNCGTCCGCCGCGCTCAATGCCGCGCAGGCCGATTACACCGAGGCCGAGTCGGCTTTCCGCCGCACCGAGGAGCTGGTGGCCAAGCAGCTGCTGGCCAAGGCCGCACTGGACCAGGCCCGCGCCCGCCGCGACGCCGCCCGCGCCTCGCTCGAGGCCGCGCGTGCCGGCGTCAGCGCCGCCGGTGAACAGGTCGACTACACGGTCATCCGTTCGCCGTATTCGGGCATCCTGGTCGAGCGCCATGTCGAGGTGGGTGAATCGGTGCAGCCTGGCCAGCCGCTTATTTCCGGCCTGTCACTGCAGAACCTGCGCCTCGCCGTCGAGGTCCCGCAAAGCGACATCGCGGCCATCCGCGAATACGCCGAGGCCACGGTCATCCTGCCGGGTGGCGGCCGCATCAAGGCCGAGGAAGTCATCGTCTTCCCCTATGCCGACCCGAGCACCCACAGCTTCAAGATCCGCGTCGAACTGCCCGAGGTCGAAACCGGCCTGCAGCCGGGCATGACGGTGAAGGTGGCCTTCAAGACCGGCGAAGCGGAGAACTTGTGGATCCCGACTTCGGCCCTGGTGACGCGCAGCGAAGTGACCGCGGTCTACGTGGTCGGCGCCGACAACCGCGTGGCGCTGCGCCAGGTGCGCCTGGGCCACCGCCGCGAGGGCGAGGTGGAAGTGCTGGCCGGCCTGGCCAAGGGCGACCGCATCGCCGCCGATCCGCTGGCGGCGCTGGCCCACCTGGCGGGGGAATCCAACGATGGCTGAGCCGCGCTTCGGCCTCTCGGGGCGCCTCGCGCGCGCCTTCCAGGCCAATCCGCTGACGCCGGTGCTGGCGGTCGCGGGCCTGCTGCTGGGCCTGTTCGCCACCATGATCACGCCGCGCGAGGAAGAGCCGCAGATCGACGTGACGATGGCCAACATCATCGTCCCGTTCCCGGGCGCGCCGGCCGAAGACGTGGAGAACCTGGTCAGCGTGCCACTGGAGCAGGTGCTGTCCGAAATCGACGGCGTCAAACACGTGTATTCGGTGAGCCGCGCCGGCTCCTCGCTGATCACGGTGGAGTTCGCCGTCGGCGTACCGCGCCAGGACGCGCTGGTGCGCCTGTACAACCAGGTCTATTCGAACGCCGACTGGGCGCCGCCCGGCCTCGGCGTCGGCCAGCCGCTGGTGCGGCCCATGGGCATCGACGACGTGCCGGTGATGGCGGTGACGCTGTGGACCGACGACCCCGCCCGCGGCGGCGTCGAACTGGCCGAAGTCGCGCACACGCTCGAATCCGAACTCAAGCGCGTGCCCGGCACGCGCGACGTCTATACCCTCGGCGCGCCGGAGCGTGCGGTGGTGGTCGAACTCGACGCCAACCGCCTGGCGACCTACGGCATGACCGCCGACGACCTCGCCGGCGCGCTGGGCGCCGCCAACCTGGTCACCCAGGCGGGTGATCGCGTCACCGCCGACGGCGTGCGCCCGCTCACCGCCGGCCGCTACCTGGCCGACGCCCAGCAGGTGGCCGAGCTGGTCATCGGCCTGCAGGGCGGCCGCCCGCTCTACCTCGCCGACGTGGCCGACATCCGCCGCGGC
>DNNT01000263.1 GCA_003497545.1 Arenimonas sp.
CGCTGGCGATGGCGCGGCAGGCGGTGGACGACGGCATCGTGTTCACGGCCTGCACCCCGCACATCTACCCCGGCCTGTACGAAAACACCCGCGCCGGCATCGAGGCCGCCGTGCTGGACTTCCGCCGCGAACTGGCCGCCGCCGGCATCCCGCTGCAGCTGGGCGTGGGCGCCGACGTGCACCTGGCGCCCGACCTGGCCGGCGCCGTGCGCGCGGGCCGCGTGCCCACGCTGTGCGGCAGCCGCTACCTGCTGCTGGAACCGCCGCACCACGTGGCGCCGCCGCGGTTCGCCGAATCGGTGTTCAGCCTCATGGCGGCGGGCCTGGTTCCGGTCATCACCCACCCCGAGCGCCTCACCTGGATCGAAAACCACTACGCCGTGTTCGGCGAACTGGTGAAGCAGGGTGCCTGGATGCAGCTCACCGCCGGCAGCGTCACCGGCCGCTTCGGCAAGCGCCCTCGCTACTGGGCAGAACGTCTGCTCGACGAGGGCCTTGTGCACATCCTGGCCACCGATTCGCACCACTGCGACAAGCGCCCGCCGCTGCTGGCCGAAGGCCGCGAAGCCGCCGCGCGCCGCCTGGGCGCCACCGAGGCCGAACACCTGGTGGAAACGCGCCCCCAGGCCATCCTCGACGACCTGCCGCCCGCCGCCGTGCCGCTGCTGCCCGACGTGGGCGCGCCGAAAAAAGCCGGCAAGGCCGGGTTTTGGCATAGGCTGTTTGGCAATCCATAATCCCAGCCCCCCGGGAAAGACGCATGACCATGAACCGAATCCTCCTGCGACTTCTCGCCACGGCGCTGCTGTGCGCCGGCCTGGTGGCCTGTGCCTCGAGCAACACCACCGCCATCCGCAGCGGCACGGCCACGGCGGTCACTGCCACCAGCGAACTGGGCGTTCCCGACAGCACCAGCGCCACCGGTGCCTACACGGGTGCCTCCGAATACCGCGTGGGCGCCCAGGATCTGCTTGAGATCAGCGTGTTCCAGGTGGCCGAGCTCAACCGCACCGTGCGCGTGAACAGCAACGGCCAGATTTCGCTGCCGCTCGTCGGCATGGTGGTGGCGGGCGGAAAGACCGTGCAGGAACTCGAGGCCGACATCGCAGGAAAACTTGACGAGACCTACCTGCAGGATCCGCAGGTGAGCGTGTTCGTGAAGGAATTCACGAGCCAGCGCGTCACGTTGGAAGGTGCCGTGCGCAAGCCGGGCATCTACCCGCTGACCGGCCGTATCAGCCTGCTGCAGGCCATCGCGCAGGCCGAGGGCGTCACCGACCTGGCCAATCTCGACGGCGTGGTGGTGTTCCGCCAGATCGAAGGCAAGAAGATGGCGGCCGTGTTCAGCCTCAACCAGATCCGCGCCGGCCAGGCGGCCGATCCGCAGATTTATGGCGACGACATCATCGTCGTCGACCAGTCGGGCGCGAAGACCGGCTTGCAGCGCGTGTTGCAGGCAGTGCCCTTCTTCAACCTCTTCGCCGTTTACTGACCGGCCCCAAGGACGACCAGGCATGTCTGACAACAAGGATCCCGGCGTACCGGGCGAGGGCGGGCAACTTCCGGCTACGCAGTCGGCGAACGAGCGCCAGCAGGCCTTGGCCATCGCGCGCCAGCAGGCGCTGAGTCTCGACGTTCGCACGCAGGACAACGCCGACAGCGACGAGATCGACCTGCTCAGCTACTGGCGCATCCTGGTCAAGCGCCGCTGGACGGTGCTGGGCGCCGCCGGCATCGTGCTGGCCACGGCGCTGGTGGGCACGCTGCTGATGACGCCGATCTACCGCGCCAGCACCTCGCTGCAGATCGACCGCGACACCATCAAGGTGGTGGACGTGGAGGGCGTGACGCCGGTGGAGGGCGCCGGCGGCAACGACTTCTTCCAGACCCAGTACGAACTGCTCAAGAGCCGGGCGCTGGCCGAGCGCGTGGCCTCGCAGCTGGCCCTGGCCGACGGCGACCAGCTCGAGCGGCTGGCGCCGCGTTCGCCCTGGGCCGCGCTGGCGGGCCTGTTCAGCGGCGGCGACGAGGAAGCGCCGACCGAAGAAGAAGTCAGTGCCCGCCAGTCGGCGGCCGCGGCTTTCATCATGAACGGCCTCACCATCGAGCCCGTGCGCAACTCGCGCCTGGTGCGCGTGCACTTCGACAGCCCGGATCCCGAATTCTCCGAGCGCGCGGCCAATGCCATCGCCGAGGCCTTCATCGCCAGCAACCTCGAGCGCCGCTTCGATTCTTCCTCCTACGCCAAGACCTACCTCGAAGACCGCCTGCAGGAGCTCAAGCTCAAGCTCGAGGACTCCGAGCGCAAGCTGGTGGAGTTCGCCCAGCAGGAGCAGATCGTTTCCAGCGGCGAAGGCAGCGCCAGCCTGAGCGAACAGAACCTGGGCACGCTCAACGCCGCGCTGGCCGAAGCCCGCCGCGACCGCATCCGCGCCGAGGCGCGCTGGCGCCAGGCCCAGGCGTCGAAGGGCACGGTGCTGCTGGGCGAGATCGGCGAGAACTCCATCATCCAGTCGCTGCAGGAGCGCCGCGCCGAGCTCAATGCCGAGTACCAGGACAAGCTGCGGCTGTACAAGCCGGCCTTCCCGGCGATGGTGCAGCTCAAGGGCCAGATCGACGAAGTCGAGCGACAGATCGGCGAGGAAGTGGCCAACATCAAGTCGGCCATCCAGGCCGAATTCCTGGCCGCGCAGGAGCAGGAGCGCCTGCTGGGCGAGCAGATGGCGGGCCTGAAGACCGAGGTGCTGGACCTGCAGAGCCGTTCCATCCAGTACAACATCTTCAAGCGCGAGGTCGACACCAACCGCCAGCTCTACGACGGCCTGCTGCAGCGCTACAAGGAAATAGGCGTGGCCGGCGGCGTCAGCAGCAACAACATCGCCGTGGTGGACCGTGCCCAGCGCGGCTACAAGTACAAGCCCAGCCTCTCCCGCAACCTGGCCCTGGGCCTGCTCGCCGGCCTGGTGCTGGGCGTGCTGCTGGCACTGGTGTTCGAATACCTGGACGACACGCTCAAGTCGCCCGAGGACGTCGAGAAGCAGATGGGTCTCTCCGTGCTGGGCGTGATCCCCATGCTCAAGGCGCCCATGACGCCCGCCCGTGCGCTGGAAGACCCGCGCTCGGCTTTCGCCGAAGCCTACCGTTCGGTGCGCACCGCGCTGCAGTTCTCCACCGACACCGGCGTGCCGCGCTGCCTGCTGGTCACCAGCGCGTCGCCGGCCGAAGGCAAGAGCACCACGGCGCTCACGCTGGCGAAGAACTTCGCGCAGCTGGGCAAGCGCGTGCTCATCATCGACGCCGACCTGCGCAACCCGTCGCTGCACCGGCTGCTGGACAAGGCCAACGACGTGGGCCTGAGCAACTACCTGGCCGGCGCCTCGAAGGCCACGGAAGTGATCCACGGCACCGATTCGCCGCACCTGATGTTCATGCCCACCGGCCCGCTGCCGCCGAACCCGGCCGAGCTGCTGATGGGCCCGAAGATGCTGAGCCTGATTTCGATCGCCAGCGAGAAGTTCGACCAGGTCATCATCGACGGCCCGCCGGTGATGGGCCTGGCCGACGCGCCCATCCTGGCCAACATGGCCAGCGGCACGCTGCTGGTGGTGGAGGCGGGCGAAACCCGCATCAGCCTGGCCCGCAACGCGCTCAAGCGCCTGTACGCGGCGCGCGCGCACGTCATTGGCGCGCTGCTCACCAAGTTCAGCGCCAAGCACGCCGGTTACGGTTACGGCTACGGTGGCTACAACTACTACAGCTACGGCGCGCAGTCCGAGCCGAAGAAGCTGGCGCGGCGCTGATGGTGGCAGGGGGGCACGCGCTGGAACTGGCCCTGGCCTGCTACCGGGCGCCGCCCCGGCTGGCCCAGGCCGCCCAGCGCCCGCTGCCCGACGACATGCTGGTGCTGCTGCGTTTGGCCGCCGGCGACGATGCGCTGGCACAGGAATGCGCCGAGGCCAGCCATGAAGCTTCCGGCACCGTGGTGGACGCCGCGGTGTTTTTCATCCAGCAGGTGCTGTTCGCGCCCGGCACCGACAGCTACCGCGCCCTGGGCGTGAACCCCGACGCGCCCGACGCGCGCATCAAGGAACACTACCGCTGGCTGGTGCGCTGGCTGCACCCCGACCGCAACCCCGACGAATGGGACGCCATCTACGCCGACCGCGTGAACCGCGCCTGGCAAGACCTGCGCCACCCCGACCGACGCGCCGCCTACGACCTCGCCTTCGCCGAAAGCCCCAACCATGCCCCTGTAGGAGCGNNCGCCGGCGCCGCGCTGGCCCTGATGTGGTACGCGCAAACCCCGCGCCCCGCGCCCATAGTCGCGAGCGCCGAAGTCGCCGCCGCCACCGAACCGTCGCCGGTCGCAGAACCCGTTGCGGCCCTGGAATCCAATCCCGCGCCGGAACCCGCTCCTGCAGGTTCAACGGCGGAAGCAGAGGCCGAGGAGATGCTCGCGTCGGTGCCTGAATCGCGCCCCGCGCCCGCAGCACCCGCCGCC
>DNNT01000105.1 GCA_003497545.1 Arenimonas sp.
GGCTCGGGCAAGACGCTGCTGGCGGAAACGCTGGCGCGCCTGCTCAACGTGCCGTTCACCATCGCCGACGCCACGACGCTGACCGAGGCGGGCTACGTCGGCGAGGACGTCGAGAACATCATCCAGAAGCTCCTGCAGAAGTGCGACTACGACGTCGAGAAGGCGCAGCAGGGCATCGTCTACATCGACGAGATCGACAAGATCTCGCGCAAGTCCGAGAACCCGTCCATCACCCGCGACGTGTCGGGCGAGGGCGTGCAGCAGGCCCTGCTCAAGCTCATCGAGGGCACCGTCGCCTCGGTGCCGCCGCAGGGCGGCCGCAAGCACCCGCAGCAGGAATTCCTGCAGGTTGACACCAAGAACATCCTGTTCATCGTCGGCGGCGCCTTCGCCGGCCTGGACAAGGTCATACAGGCGCGCAGCACCGACGCCGGCGGCATCGGCTTCGGCGCCAAGGTGAAGAGCTCCGAGCGCAAGGCCGAGGTCGGCAAGCTGCTGGCCGAGGTCGAGCCCGAGGACCTGATCAAGTTCGGCCTGATCCCCGAGTTCGTCGGCCGCCTGCCGGTGGTCGCCACGCTCGAGGAGCTGGACGAAGCCGCGCTGATGAAGATCCTCACCGAGCCCAAGAACGCCATCACCAAGCAGTTCAAGAAGCTGTTCGAGATGGAGGGCGTCGAGCTGGAAGTCCGCCCGGACGCCCTGCTGGCCATCGCCCGCCGCGCCCTCAAGCGCAAGACCGGCGCCCGTGGCCTTCGAACCATCATGGAGTCGGTGCTGCTCGATACGATGTACGAGCTGCCGTCGCTGGAAAACGTCAGCAAGGTCGTCGTGGACGAGTCGGTGATCAACCACCAGACCGAGCCCTACCTGATCTACAGCAGCGGCGCCCAGCCGGCCCCCAAGGCCGCCTCCGCCGACTGAGCGGCGCGCGCAAGTGTTTGAATACGGGCCGGTTCTTCCGGCCCGTTTTTTTTGCCCCCCGAAAAGCTTGCAAGCCGACCCGCCGGACCCCATAACCTGAGCCATACCGGGGTTTGGCCCCGAGGGAGCCTTCCATGCAAGACACGACCCCCACCCCCGAACTCCGCCTCGACCTTCCCGTGCTGCCCCTGCGCGACGTGGTCGTCTACCCGCACATGGTCATCCCGCTGTTCGTGGGCCGCGACCGCTCGATCAAGGCGCTGGACCTGGCCATGGCCGGCGACAAGCAGATCCTGCTCGTGGCCCAGAAGAGCCCCGACACCGACGACCCGGGCGCCGACGACCTGTATTCGGTGGGCACCCTGGCCCAGGTGCTGCAGTTGCTCAAGCTCCCGGACGGCACCATCAAGGTGCTGGTCGAGGGCAGCGCGCGCGTGGCCATCGACGGCTACGGCGAGCGCGAGGGCGCCCTGACCGCCACCGGCAAGGAAGTGGACTCGGTGTACGAGCGCGACGAGCGCGAGCTCGAAGTCACCCTCCGCTCGCTGATGACCCTGTTCGAGCAGTACGTCAAGACCAACCGCAAGCTCCCGCCGGAGCTGCTGACGACGCTTTCGGGCATCGACGAACCCAGTCGCCTGGCCGACACCATCTCGGCCCACCTGGGCGCGCGCCTTTCCGACAAGCAGCAGCTGCTGGAGACCCTCGAGGTCGGCCAGCGCCTGGAGATGCTGATCGGCCTGGTGGACGGCGAGATCGACGTGCAGCAGATCGAGAAGCGCATCCGTGGCCGCGTTAAGTCGCAGATGGAGAAGAGCCAGCGCGAGTACTACCTCAACGAGCAGATGAAGGCCATCCAGAAGGAACTCGGCGAGATCGACGACGCGCCGAACGAGCTCGAGGAACTGGCCAAGAAGGTCGCCAACGCCGGCATGCCCAAGGCGGTGGAGGCCAAGGCCAAGGCCGAGCTCAACAAGCTCAAGCAGATGTCGCCCATGTCGGCCGAAGCCACCGTGGTGCGCAACTACATCGACTGGCTGGTGGGCGTGCCCTGGAAAAAGCGCAGCAAGGTGCGCAAGGACCTCAAGGCCGCGCAGGAAGTGCTCGACGCCGACCACTACGGCCTCGAGAAGGTCAAGGAACGCATCCTCGAATACCTCGCGGTGCAGTCGCGGGTGAAGCAGATGCGCGGCCCGATCCTGTGCCTGGTGGGTCCGCCGGGCGTGGGCAAGACTTCGCTCGGCCAGTCCATCGCCAAGGCCACGAACCGCAAGTTCGTGCGCATGTCGCTGGGCGGCGTGCGCGACGAGGCCGAGATCCGCGGCCACCGCCGCACCTACATCGGCTCCATGCCGGGCCGCATCGTCCAGAACCTCAACAAGATCGGCAGCAAGAACCCGCTGTTCGTGCTCGACGAGATCGACAAGATGAGCATGGACTTCCGCGGCGACCCGTCGTCGGCCCTGCTCGAGGTGCTCGACCCGGAACAGAACAGCGCGTTCAACGACCATTACCTGGAAGTCGACCTCGACCTCTCGGAGATCATGTTCGTCGCCACCGCGAACTCGCTCAACATCCCGGGCCCGCTGCTCGACCGCATGGAAGTGATCCGCATCCCGGGCTACACCGAGGAGGAGAAGCTGGGCATCGCCGAGCGCTACCTGCTGCCCAAGCAGCTCAAGGCCAATGGCCTCAAGCCCACCGAGCTCAAGATCAGCGAAGCCGCCGTGCGCGACATGGTGCGTTACTACACGCGCGAATCGGGCGTGCGCAACCTCGAGCGCGAGATCTCCAAGATCTGCCGCAAGGTGGTGAAGGAAATCGCGCTCGCCGGCCCGCGCAAGGCCGGCAAGGCCAGCGCCGTCAGCGTCACGCCGAAGAACCTCGACAAGTACCTGGGCGTGCAGCGCTACGATTTCGGCCGCGCGGAGCAGGAGAGCGAAGTGGGCCTGGTCACCGGCCTGGCGTGGACCGAAGTCGGTGGCGACCTGCTGCAGATCGAGGCCTCGCTGCTGCCCGGCAAGGGCCAGCTCATCCTCACTGGCCAGCTTGGCGACGTCATGCAGGAGTCGGTGAAGGCCGCCTACAGCGTGGTGCGTTCGCGCAGCGAACGCCTGGGCCTGGACGCCGAGTTCCACCAGAAGTTCGACACCCACGTGCACGTGCCCGAGGGCGCCACGCCCAAGGATGGCCCGAGCGCGGGCATCGCGATGGTGACGGCCTTGGTGTCGGTGCTGTCGGGCGTGCCGGTGCGCGCCGATGTCGCCATGACCGGCGAGATCACCCTGCGCGGCCGCGTGCTGCCCATCGGCGGGCTGAAGGAAAAGCTGCTGGCGGCGCTGCGCGGCGGCATCCGGACGGTGCTGATCCCCGAGGAAAACCGCAAGGACCTTGCGGATATTCCCAAGAACGTCACCCAAGGCCTTGAGATCATTCCGGTCAAGTGGATCGACGAGGTGCTGGACGTGGCGCTGGTGCGGCCGCTGGCGCCGGAATCGACGCCGGAACCCTCGCCCGACAACACCGACGGCAAGGAAGGCAAGGACGCCGGCGGCGCCGCCCTGACGCACTGAGCGAAGGGGCGAAAAGCGCTGGAAGCCGCGAAATAACTGGCTTTCGCTTATTGCGCGGGCAAAATGCCGCTGGTATAAATCAACCCATCCGCCGCGCGTTGGATCATCCGGGCAGCGGCGGTACAGGTGGATCGGGGCGCACCCAGGCCAAGGCCGGGCGCCCTCGGTTTTCAAGAACGCGGGTTTCCACTCGCTCAGGGAGTCAATAATGAACAAAGCCGAATTCATTGGTGCCGTCGCCGACGCCGCCGAGCTGTCCAAGGCCGACGCCGGCCGCGCCGTCGATGCGATGATCGAAGCGATCACCAAGGCCCTCAAGAAGGGCGACACCGTGACGCTGGTGGGCTTCGGCACCTTCTCGGTCCGCAAGCGCGCCGCCCGCCAGGGCCGCAATCCGCAGACCGGCGACACCATCAAGATCAAGGCTTCGAAAAATCCTGCGTTCAAGGCTGGCAAAGCCCTGAAGGATGCTGTAAACTAAGCGTCTTCCTTGGGAAGGGTGCTTAGCTCAGCGGTAGAGCGTCGCCCTTACAAGGCGAGGGTCGGGGGTTCGAAACCCTCAGCACCCACCAGGTAAGTGATACGCGGAGTGGTAGTTCAGTCGGTTAGAATGCTGGCCTGTCACGCCGGAGGTCGCGGGTTCGAGTCCCGTCCACTCCGCCATATCCCCAAGGGCGCCCCAAAAGGGCGCCCTTGTTTTTTCCAAGGCCCCGGAAGGCCCGGGGCTCCCACCGGACGTCATTGCCCACATGCTCCAGACTATCCGCGACAAGTCCTCAGGCTGGCTCGCCTTCATCATCCTGGGCCTGGTGATCATCACGATGGCCTTCTTCGGCATCGAGTCCTACTTCGCCCCGAAGGTCGAGACTTATTCCGCCAAGATCGAAGGCCCGGCCAAGTACTGGCTGTGGGGCAAGCAGGTTCGCGAGATCCCGCAGGACCAGTTCCAGCGACGCTTCGAGCAGATGCGCCAGCAGGAGCGCGAGCGCCAGGGCGAGGCCTTTGACTACGCCGCGTTCGAATCCCTGGACAACAAGCGCCAGGTCCTCGACGGCATGATCGACGAGGAAGTGCTGGGCATGGTCGCCGAGCGCGACGGCATCACCATCGGCGAAGCCGAGGTCGCGGCCGAGCTCAAGCAGATGCCGGAATTCCAGCTCAATGGCGTGTACAGCCCGGACCAGTACCGCCTGGCCCTGGCCGCGCGTGGCATGAACCACGCCCAGTTCATGTCCGTCGTCCGTGCCGACATGGCCCGCCAGGTGATCCCGGGCCTGATCGCCCGCTCCGGCCTCGCCGAGGCGGCGGAGCTCGATGCCTACCTCAGGCTGGAGCGCCAGACCCGCGACCTGTCCATCATCGACCTGCCGACGCCGGCCGCCCCGGCGGCGCCGACCGACGAGCAGCTGCAGGCGTGGTTCGAGGCCAACCTGGCGCGCTACCGCACGCCGGAACGACTCGCGATCGAGTACGTGGAGATCGATGCCGCCATGCTCGAAGTGCCGGAGGCGGTGGACGAGCAAACCCTGCGCCAGCGCTACGAGGAGCAGCGCGCCCGGTACGTGGTCGAGCCAAGGCGTTCGGCTGCGCACATCCTGGTGGCGGTGCCGGCGGAAGCCGACGAGGCCACCGAACAGGCCGCGCGGGAGCGGGCCGAAGCCCTGGTGGCCAAGGCTCGCGAGCCGGGCGCGGATTTCGCGGCCCTGGCCCGGGAAAATTCCGAGGACCTGGGCTCGAAGGCCGATGGCGGCGCCCTGGGCACCGTGGAGCCCGGTATGTTCGCCGGTCCCTTCGAGGACGCGCTGTTCGCCTTGGAACAGGCGGGCCAGGTCAGCGATCCGGTGCGCACGCCCGAAGGCTGGCATGTCATCCAGCTCACCGACTTCACGCCCGGCTCGGAGCGCAGCTTCGACGAGGTTCGCGCCGAGATCGAGGCCGAATACCAGTCGACCGCGCGCGATCGCCTCTTCAGCGACCTGAGCAACCGCCTCATCGAGCGCGTGTACCGCGATCCGACCGCGCTGGCCCCGGCCGCGGAAGAGGTGGGCCTCGCCGTCCGGCGCAGCGCCTTGTTCAGCCGCGACGCCGGCGAGGGCATCGCGGCCATTCCCGAGGTCCGCGCGGCCGCCTTTGCGGACAACCAGCGCATCGAGCGCCAGGTCAGCGATGCCGTCGAGATCGCCCCGAACCATGTCGTGGTCCTGCACGTGGTCGAGATCGAGCCGGAGGCGGCGATCCCGTTCGAGCAGGCGCGTGAGCGCGTGCGCGCCGAGTGGGTCGCCGATGCCCTTTCCAAGGCGTCCGAGGCGCAGGCGACCGCGCTGCTGGAGCGTGCGGCCAAGGGCGAGTCGCTCGAGGTCCTGGCGGCGGAAGTGGGTCGCACCGTGGCCACGATCCCGGGCGTCACCCGCCAGTCGCAGCTGCCGCCGGCCCTGTTGGCCGAGGCCTTCCGCCTGTCGGCGCCGGACGAGGGCAAGCCCAGTGTCGGCATGGCCCGCATCGACGCCGACCGCCACGCGCTGGTGCAGGTAACCGCGATTACGCCGGGTGAAATCGCCGACGTGGACGAGGCCACCCGCAAGCAGCTCCTGGGCCAGCTCGCCCAGGCCCGTGCCATCGTCGAGGCGCAGGACTACATCAAGGCGCTGCGCAAGCAGTTCACCATCACGGTGGCCGAAGAGCGGCTCTGAGCCGCGCCAGCGCCAGGAGCGAAAAAGGCCCGGGTATCCCGGGCCTTTTTTCTTTGCCGTGATGGCGGCCTGGCTTAGACGCCGTCGATGCCGGTCATGCCCAGGATGTTGTAGCCGGCGTCCACGTAGGTGATTTCGCCGGTGACGCCCGCGGCCAGGTCCGAGCACAGGAAGGCGGCGACGTTGCCGACGTCCTCGATGGTGACGCTGCGGCGCAGCGGCGCGTATTCCTCGACGTGGCCGAGCATCTTGCGGAAGTTGGCGATGCCCGCCGCCGCCAGCGTCTTGATCGGACCGGCCGAAATCGCGTTGACGCGCGTGCCCTCGGGGCCCAGGTTGAGCGCCAGGTAGCGCACGTTTGCCTCGAGGCTGGCCTTGGCCACGCCCATCACGTTGTAGTTCACCAGCGCGCGTTCGGCGCCCAGGTAGCTGAGCGTGAGGATGCTGCCGTGGCGGCCCTTCATCATCGGGCGCGCGGCCTTGGCCAGCGCGGCCAGGCTGTAGCTGGAGATGTCGTGGGCGATGCGGAAGTTCTCGCGGGTCAGGCCCTGCAGGTATTCGCCCTCGATGGCTTCGCGCGGCGCGTAGCCGACCGAGTGCACCAGGATGTCGAAACCGTCCCAGCGCTTGCCCAGTTCGGCGAAGACGTTGTCGATCTGCGCGTCGTCGGCGACGTCCAGCGGCAGCACGATGTCGGAGCCGCAGTCACGCGCGGCTTCCTCGACGCGCGACTTGAGCTTGTCGTTCTGGTAGGTGAAGGCGAGTTCGGCGCCCTCGCGGTGCATGGCCTCGGCGATGCCGGTGGCGATGGAACGCTGGCTGGCGATGCCCACGATGAGGGCACGCTTGCCCGTCAGAAATCCCATGTTTTCCTCCTGGTGCGGCCGCACCTGCGGCGCTGTCCCGCTAGTTTGAACCGCGTGGGGCCATACCGCCAAGCATGGTGCCGGCGGCTCAGGGGTCGATGCGCAGCACCTGGCCCGGCTGCAGGATCGAGCGGCCGTTGAGGCGGTTGAGCTGGTAGAGCTGGCGCAGGTCCACGCCGTACTGGCGGGNNGGCGCGTCGGCGCCTTCGGCGGGAGCCGCGGCCGGCGCGTTCGCCGCGGCCAGCAGGGCCACCGGCGTCGCGGGTGCCAACACCACGCGTGGAACGCCGGCGGCGACGCGGCCTTGGCGGTAGGCGGGATTGAGCCGCCGCAGCGTGGCGCCGTCGGTTCCCAGCGAAAGCGCCGCCTGGTCGAGGCTGCCGGCGCCCGCCGGCAGTTCGAAGCGCGCCAGCGGCACGAACGTCGCCTCGCGCGGCAGCACCAGGCCGTGGCGCTCCGGGCGCGCCAGCAGGCAGGCCAGCGCGTGCAGCTTGGCGACGTAGTCGTAGGTGGTGCGCGAGAGCCCGCGCGGCAGGTGGCTTTCGCCCGACACCCGGCGGTCGCCGCTGGCCTTGAACGCGCGCAGGATGCGGTATTCGCCGGCGTTGTAGGCCATGGCCATCGCGCGCCATTCGCCGTCGAAGTGGCCCGACAGCATCTCCAGGTGGTCCAGCGCCGCTTCGGTGGCCTCCACCGGCGACAGGCGGCCGTCGTAACCGGGCTGGATGCGGATGCCGTGCCCGCGCGCGGTGCTGGCGA
>DNNT01000223.1 GCA_003497545.1 Arenimonas sp.
GAGGTCCACGTTGCCCCCCGAAAGGATAAGGCCGACGCGCTTGCCGGCGAAGTGTTCCGGGTAGCGCAGCACGGCGGCCAGCACGGTGGCGCAGGAGGGTTCGATGACCTGCTTCAGGCGGCTCCACACCAGGCGCATGGCGGCCACGGTTTCGGCGTCGGACACCAGCAGCACGCGCACGGCTTCGGCGCGCAGGATGGCCAGGTTTTCCTCGCCAATCGTGCCGCGCAGGCCGTCGCAAACGGTGTCGGGCACGAGGTCGGTGACGCGCTGGCCGCGGCGCAGGGATTCGTAGGCGTCGGCGGCGCCCTCGGGTTCGGCGCCGAACACGGCCAGGCCGGGGCGCAGGCCGTGGGCGGCGATGGCGCTGCCGCAGACCAGGCCGCCGCCGCCGAGCGGGGTGACCAGGGCGTCGAGCGGGCCGGTTTCGGCCAGCAGCTCCAGCGTGGCCGTGCCCTGGCCGGCAATCACGAACGGGTCGGTGTAGGGGTGCACCAGCGTGGCGCCGGTCTCTGCCTGCACCCGCGCCGCCGTGGCTTCGCGCGCGGCGATGTTCGGCGCGCAGCGGTGGATGACGGCGCCGTAGGCTTCGATGGCGGCGAGCTTGCTGGCCACCGCGCCCTCGGGCACCACCACGTGCGCCGGGATGCCGCGCACCTTCGCGGCCAGCGCCAGCGCGGCGCCGTGGTTGCCGGAGGAATGGGTGACCACGCCGCGGGCGGCGGTGGCCTGGTCGAGCGCGAACACGGCATTGCAGGCGCCGCGGAACTTGAAGGCACCGACGCGCTGCAGGTTTTCGCACTTGAAATGCAGCGTCGCGCCGGTGAGTTCGTCGAGCGAGCGCGAGCGCAGCACGGGCGTGCGGTGGGCGTAGGGGGCGATGCGGGCGGCGGCGGCGAGCACGTCGCTGAATGAAGGCAGGTCGAGGGTCATGTCGGGCGTTCCGGAGGCGCGTGATAGCCTAACAAGAGACCTGTTAAACCTTTCGGAAACCCGCACCCGATGAGCCTTCCCCGGGGCGATGGATTCGTCCACCTCGCCGACTACCGCCCGCCCGCGTGGCGCATCCCGTCCGCCGAACTGCAGTTCGAACTGGGCCCCGAAGCCACCGAAGTGAGTGCCCGCCTGGCGCTGTCGCCCGACCCGGCCCAGCCCGGCGAGCCGCTGGAGCTCGACGGCGAGGACCTGAAGCTGCTGGCCATTGCGCTCGACGGCCAGCCCCTGCCGCCGGAACGCTACGACTACGACGGCCGCCGCCTGCGCGTGCACGGCGTGGCCGCCGACTGCACGCTGGAAACGCGGGTGCGCATCCACCCGGCCGCCAACACCCGGCTTGAAGGCCTGTACCGCAGCGGCCGCCTGCTGCTCACGCAGTGCGAGGCCCAGGGTTTCCGCCGCATCACTTTCTTCGCCGACCGGCCCGACGTGATGCCGCGCTGGCGCATCGTGCTGCGCGCCGAGCGCGCGGCTTATCCGGTGCTGCTGGCGAACGGCAACCCCGTGTCCACGCGCGAGCTGGGCGATGGCCGCCACGAAGCCACCTGGGAAAACCCGCACCCGACGCCGGCCTACCTGTTCGCCATCGCGGCCGGCGCCATGGAACGCGTGACGTCCACCGTTGAAACCATGGAAGGCCGCCAGGTCGAGCTCAACATCTGGGCCGAACCCGGCGACGCGGCGCGCTGCGCCTACGCCCTGGGCGCGGTGGAGCGTTCGTTGCGCTGGGACGAACGGCGCTTCGGCCGCTGCTACGACCTGGACGTGTTCAACGTGGTCGCCGCCCAGGACTTCACCATGGGCGCGATGGAAAACAAGGGCCTGAACATCTTCAACGCCCGCTACATCCTGGCCGACGAAGCCACGGCCACCGACGCCGATTTCCTGGCCATCGAATCGGTGGTGGCGCACGAATACCTGCACAACTGGTCGGGCAACCGCGTGACCCTGCGCGACTGGTTCCAGCTCTCGCTGAAGGAAGGCCTGACGGTGTTCCGCGACACCGAGTTCAGTTCCGACCTGCACTCGCGCGCGCTCAAGCGCATCGAGGTGGTGCGCCTGCTGCGCAGCCGCCAGTTCCCCGAGGACGCCGGCGCGCTGGCGCACCCGGTGCGGCCGGCGAGCTACCGCGAGATCAGCAACTTCTACACCATGACCATCTACGAGAAGGGCGCCGAGGTCATCCGCGTGCTGCACACGCTGGTGGGCGAGGCGGCCTTCCGCGCCGGCATGGACCGCTACTTCGCCGACAACGACGGCCGCGCCGCCACGCTGGAAGACTTCCTGGCCGCGCACGCCGCCGCCAGCGGCCGCGACCTGTCGCAGTTCGCGCGCTGGTATTCGCAGGCGGGCACGCCCGAGCTGCACGTCACCGACGCCTTCGACGCGGCCACCGGCGACTACACGCTCACCGTCACGCAAAGCACGCCGCCCACGCCCGGCCAGCCGGAGAAACAGCCGCTGCTGGTGCCGCTGCGTTTCGCGCTCTACGACGCCAGCGGCCACGTCATCACCGCGCCGCCCGAAGCCGACGCCGTGGTGCGCGACGGCCTGGCCGAACTCACGGAGCCCACCCACGTGCTGCGCTGGCGCGGCCTGGGCGCGCGGCCGCTGCCAGCCTTCAACCAGGGCTTCGCGGCGCCGGTGAAGCTGCACTTCGACTACACCGTGGACCAGCTGGCGCGCCTGGCGCGGTTGGAACGCGACCCCTTCAACCGCTGGGACCTGTTGCAGCGCCTGGCCACCGACGCGCTGCTGGGCGCGGCCCACGCCGAAGCCGCCACCGGCGCGCTGGGCGATGCCCTGGCCGACCTGCTGGCCGACGCTTCCGCCGACCCGGCCTTCGTGGCCGAGTGCCTGGCGCTGCCGGATTTCGACACCCTGGCCGAAGCCGTGCCCGAAGTGGATGTGGACACGCTGGTGGCGCGCCGCGAGGAGCTGCTCGACCGCCTGGCCGAAGAGCAGGTCGAAGGCCTGCAGTCGCGCTACGAGGCGCTGGCCGAGACCGCGCGCGGCGGCCTGGGCGGCGCGGCCATGTCGGCGCGCGCGCTGCGCAACGCCTGCCTGGCCTGGCTGACCCGCCTGGACCCGGAAGCCAAACTCGCGCAGGCCCAGTTCGACGCCGCCGCCACCATGACCGAACGCCTGGCCGCGCTGCGCTGCCTGCTTCACTTCCAGGCACCGGGTGCCGCCGCCGCGCTGCAGGCCTTCCGCGACGCGCACGCCGCCGACCCGCTGGTGACCGACAAGTGGATCGGCCTGGTCGCCACCCGCCCGGACCCGGAGGCGCTGGACGACGTGCAGGCGCTGATGGCCACGCCCTGGTGGAAACCCGCCAACCCCAACCGCGTGCGCGCCCTGCTGGGCAGCTTCGCGCGCAGCAACCCGCTGGGTTTCCACCGCCGCGACGGCGCGGGCTACCGCTTCGTGGCGGGACAGATCGCGGCGCTCGATGCGATCAACCCGCAGGTGGCGGCGCGTTTGCTGGGCGGTTTCGAAAGTTGGCGCCGCTGGGCCGCGCCGCGGCGGGAACTGGCGCGCGAAGCGCTGGGCTCGCTGGAGGGAAAGCTGGCCTCGCCCGACGGCCGCGACCTGCTGCAGCGCCTGCTGGGCTGAGGCTCAGCCGGCGTTGCGGCGCTGGCCCATCAGGCTGGTGAGCGCCGAGCCCAGCACCACGAGGCCGGCGCCCACGTAACCCACCACGCCCACGGCCTCCGGCGCGATGGCCGTGGGCCACACCGCGTGCACCGCGGCCACCGCGCCCAGGCACAGCAGCGGCGTGGTGGCCAGGATGGCCGACACGCGCGAGGCCTCCCAGTGCGCCAATGCTTCGGCGAAGGCGCCGTAGGCCACCAGGGTGTTGAGCGCGCAGAACAGCAGCAGGCCCCAGTGCAGGCCATCGAGCGCCACCAGCGCCGACGGCCGCGCGAACGGCAGCAGCACGCCGCTGGCCAGCAGGTAGATGAAGAGCAGGATGGCCGGCGACGACAGCCGCATCAGCAGCTGCTTCTGCACCAGCGCGTACGCGGCCCACACCACCGCCGCCACGATCACCAGCGCCGAGCCGTACACATAAGCCTGGCCACCGGCGCCGGCCGGCGACGCGGCCAGCTGTTCGCGGAAGAACAGGCCCAGGCCCGCCAGGATCACCGCCAGCCCGGCCCACTGCCAGGCGTTGAAGCGTTCGCGGAACACCACGATGCCGCCCAGCGCCATCAGCAGCGGCGCCAGCTGGATCAGCAGCTGCGCGTTCGCCGGCGAGGTGTGCTGCACGCCCAGCAGGTAGAAGACG
>DNNT01000115.1 GCA_003497545.1 Arenimonas sp.
TAGCCGGTCATGGCGGTGTTGAACACCACTTCGCCGACGCTGGTGCCGGGCGCGCCTACGGAAACGCCCTCGAACACGGTGCCGTCTTCGAGCGCGAGGATTGCGGGATGGGTCACGGGCTATCGCCTTGCGTGGGGGAACCCGTTCGCTGGATGTGCGAGCACCCGCGGACTGGGCGAGACCAGGTCCGTGCGGGTGAGGGTTCAGGCGAGCCGGAATTTTAGCGGCACCGGGCCCAAAAGGGAAACGCGACCTCTGTTCAGGCCCGGGGCTCGCCCAGCAGCAACGCGCCGAAATCGTGCCGGCCCGGGCCCAGCCGGGCCACGCGCGCGGCCGCTTCCAGCGCGCCGCGGGCGAAGATGTCGCGGCTGGTGGCACGGTGGACCAGCTCCAGGCGCTCGCCCGGCCCGGCCAACTGCACCAGGTGCTCGCCGACGATGTCGCCGGCGCGCAGCGAAGCATAGTGCGGCGCCCTGCCCCGGCCGGCCTCGACCGCCGCGCCCAGCAGCAGCGCGGTGCCCGAGGGCGCGTCCTTCTTGTGCACGTGGTGCGACTCCACCACGTCGGCGTCCCAGCCCGGCACCGCCGCGGCCGCCCGCTGCACCAGCGCCCGCAGCACGGCCACGCCGATGCTGAAGTTCGCCGACCACAGCACCGGCTGCCGTTCCGACAGGGCGTTGAAGGCCTCGAACTGCGCGTCCGACAGTCCGGTGGTGCCGCTGACCAGGCCCACGCCGCGGCGCCGGCACAGGCCCAGGATGCCGTCGAAGGCCTCGGGCAGGCTGAAGTCGATAGCCAGGTCGAAGAGCGGCGCGGCGTCCAGGGCCGGGGTGGCCAACACCGGCAGCCCCGGCGCNNCGACCAGCACCAGGTCGCTGCGCTCGGGCGCGAGCCGCAGCAGGGCGCGGCCCATGCGCCCGGAGGCGCCGTGCACGAGGATGCGAAGGGGCGAAAGGTTCATTGGCGCCAACGCTAGCGGAAACCCTCGGGCACTGGCAAACGCTACACTCGGGGCCGTCGCGACGGGGGGAATCGCATGGCGGGAAACAAGCAGGTGTCGGTACGGCTGCCCTTGCTGGTGCTGGCGGCGATCGCGCTGGCGCTGCAGCTCTCCGGCCTGCTCGAGCTNNACGACATCGTGGTGGTAGGCATCGACCAGCGCAGCCTGGAGCTGATGCTGGAGGAAGCCGGCTCCTGGCCCTGGCCCCGCGCCATCCACGGCGAGGTGATCGAAGGGCTGGCGCGCTTTGAACCCAGGGCCATCGCCTTCGACCTGATGTTCAACGAGGCCGACAGGTTCGGCGGCGAAAGCGACGCCTATTTCAAGGAGGTCGTGGCGGCGCAGGAAAACCTGTTCATGCCCTCGGCCCTGATGGACAGCGGCAACCTCGCGCCGCTGTCGATGCTGCCGCCCTCCTTCGGCGCCGTGCGCGGCCCGGACGCCGACCCCGACGCCGCCGCGACCTTGCTGGTGCCGGGGGTGCTGGACGAAACTAGCTGGCGCGGCGGCCTGATCAACTTCGAGGCCGACGACGACGGCACCGGCCGTCACTACCGGCTATGGAAGGACATCGGCGGCTGGCGGCTGGGCTGGATGGCGCCCCATGTCGCCGCCTTCACCGGCGCCACCCTGCCCGACGAGGAACGGGTCCGCCTGCACTGGTTTGGCCAGGCGCCGAAGACGATCTCATTCGTCGACCTNNCCCCGCATCGCCCCGACCCTGCGTGGCAAGATCCTGCTCATCGCCCCCTCCGCACCCAGCCTGTTCGACCTGCGACCCACGCCTGTTTCCACTGGCACGCCGGGCGTGCACATCCTCACCACCGCCATCGCCAACCTGCGCGCCGGCGACTGGCTGCGCGACCTGCCCAGCCGCTGGCCACTGGCCCTGCTGCTGTCGGCCGCGGTGGTAGTGGCCTTCCGGCGCCGCGCCAACCCGGTGCGCACCGGCCTGGGCCTGGGCCTGGCCAGCGCCGTGCTGGTGCTGGCGGCCTGGGCGCTGTTCCGGGCCAACCTGTACGCCCCGGTCGGCGCCGCCCTGCTGCTGGGCTGGGTGGCCTTCGCCGTGTTCACCGTCGAGGGCCAGCGCCGCGAACGCCGCGAGCGCGAGGCCACCGTGGGCCTGTTCGGCCGCTTCCTCGACCCGCGCGTGGTGAAGGGCCTGGTCGAAAGCGGCGAACTCGACCGCGAGCGCCGCCCCGAGGCCCGCGAGATCACCATCCTGTTTTCCGACATCCGCGGCTTCACCACGCTGTCCGAAACCCGCAGCCCGGAGCAGGTGGTGGACCTGCTCAACCGCTATTTCACCCGCCAGGTGGAGGTCATATATCGCCACGGCGGCACCCTGGACAAATTCATCGGCGACGCCGTGATGGCTTTCTGGAACGCCCCGACCGAGAGCCCCGACCATGCCCGGCGGNNGCCCTGGACGACTTCAAGCGCGAGCTGGCCGAGCGCGGCGAGGGCCTGGGCGACTTCGACATCGGCATCGGCCTGCACACCGGCCCGGCGGTGGTGGGTTTCCTGGGCAGCGACAGCCGGATGGAGTACACCGCCATCGGCGATACCGTGAACCTGGGCAGCCGCATCGAAGGCACCACCAAGGGCGTGGCCCGGGTGCTTGTGTCGAACAGCACACGCGACGCGTGCGCCGGCAGCGCAGAATTGCGTTTTACCCATCGGGGGCAGTTCAAGGTCAAGGGCCGCGAACAGCCCGTGGACCTGTACGAACCCGAACGAGCCGACGATGCATCCTGAGGAGGAACCCGCGATGCGACATCCCAACGCCCCATCCGCCCGGCGCCGCGCGCCGCTGGTGCTGGCCCTGGCCGCCGTGCTGGCGGCCGGCGCCGCGCTGGCCGAGTCCGGCACCGTGCTCAAACCCACCGAACTGCGCAGCGAGCCG
>DNNT01000170.1 GCA_003497545.1 Arenimonas sp.
GGCTCGTGCGAGCGCGCCAGCACCGCCAGCAGGACCAGGGACACGGTCCCGGCGCTGAGCTCCTTGTGGAATTTCTTCAGGTGCGGCTCGGTCTCGTCCATCGCCCTGTCCCGGTCTGAGTGATATCCCCCACTTGGGGATAGTGTGGAGTCAATAATAGCGAACGGCGGGCACCCCGGGAGTGCCGCAAGTCATGGCGNNGCTGGTGTTTCCTCCCGGGCCGGCTTGATTCCCTCGCGGCCTTGGGTACTGTGGGGGCCAGTCCCCACCGCGGAGTTGTCCTCGATGAGCGCTGCGTCCATGCCTGGCCCGATGCCCGTGCTGTTCCTCGGGCACGGATCGCCCATGAACGCCATCGAGGACAATGCCTGGCGGCGCAGCTGGCAGGCCCTGGGCCAGCGCCTGCCCCGGCCGAAGGCCATCCTGTGCATCTCGGCGCACTGGGAGACCCAAGGGGTTTACGTCGGCAGCGCCGAACACCCCGAAACCATCCACGACTTCCGCGGCTTCCCCAAGGCCCTGTTCGACGTGCGCTACCCGGCCCCGGGCAGCCCGGAACTGGCGCACCGTGTGGCCGAGCTGGTGCGCACGCCACGCGTGCACTTCGATTCCCACCGCGGCCTGGACCACGGCGTCTGGAGCGTGCTGCGGCCCATGTACCCGGAAGCCGACATCCCGGTGGTGCCGCTGAGCCTGTCGAGCCTGCAGCCCGGCGCCTGGCACTACGACCTGGCCCGCCAGCTCGACCCGCTGCGCGACGAGGGCGTGCTGGTGGTGGGCAGCGGCAACATCGTGCACAACCTGCGCTACTGGCGCATGGGCCAGACAGAGCCGCTGGACTGGGCGCAGCGCTTCGACGAAGACATCGCCGACCGCATCGCCGAAGGCCACCACGAAGGCATGATGGGCTACGAAACGCTGGGCCCCGACGCCCTGCTGGCCGTGCCCACGCCCGAACACTACCTGCCGCTGCTCTACGTGCTGGGCCTGCAGCGCGAGGGCGACGCGGTGGAGTTCATCAACGAGGACGTGGTCGGCCCGATCTCCATGCGCTCCGTGCTGATCGGCGCCTGAGGCCCGGTGGCCGACAACCCGCTGCTGGTGCTGTTCCTGCCGCTGGCATTGGCCGTGGTGATGGCCGGCCTGGGCCTGCACCTGACCCTGGCCGATTTCCGCCGCGTGCTGGCCATGCCGCGGGCCGTGGCGGTGGCGCTGGCGGTGCAGGGGCTGGTGCTGCCACCGGTGGCCTTCGGGTTGGCGCTGGGTTTCGGCCTGCCCGGTGAACTGGCGCTGGGCCTGGTGCTGCTGGCGGCGTCGCCGGGCGGCGTCACCGCCAACCTCTTCAGCCACCTTGCCCGCGGCGACGTGGCGCTCAACATCAGCCTCACCGCCATCAACAGCCTGCTGGCCCTGCTGACGCTGCCGGCCTGGACGGCGCTGGCGCTGTCGTCCTTCCTGGGCACCGAGGCCAGCGTGCCGCCACCGACCGGCAAGGTGGTGGAAGTGGCGGTACTGGTGATCGGGCCGGTGGCGCTGGGCATGGCGCTGCGGGCCTGGCGACCGGCGCTGGCGGCCGCCGCCGAGAAGCCGGTGCGGCACCTGTCCTCGCTGCTGCTGGGCGTGCTCATCATCATGGCCTTCGCGTCCGAATGGGACATGGTGCGCGCCTACGCGCCGGTGGTCGGCGCCGCCTGCGTGCTGTTCAACCTGGCCAGCCTGCTGTCGGGCTACTTCGCCGCGCACGCCGCGCGCCTGGCCGAGCCGCAGGCCATCGCCATCGCTTTCGAGATCGGCATCCACAACGGTACCCTTGCCATCTTCATCGCCATCGAAGTGCTGGGCCGCGCGCAGGCCAGCATCGCGCCGGCGGTCTACGCACTGAGCATGTACCTCACCGGCGCGCTGTTCGCGGCCTGGCTGGTGCACCGCCGCAAGGAACGCATCCCATGAACAAGGTCTACGACCGCCGCTATTTCGACACCTGGTACCGCCAGCGCGACCTCGGCGGCCCGGCCGCCCTGAACCGCAAGGTGGCGCTGGCCGTGGCGCTGGCCGAATACCACCTGGGCCGGCCCATCAAGTCGGTGCTCGACGTGGGCTGCGGCGAAGGCGCCTGGCGCGCGCCACTGCTGAAACTGCGCCCGCGCCTGCGCTACATGGGCCTGGACAACAGCGACTACGCCATCGAACGCTTCGGCCCGCGCCGCAACCTGCACTGGCTGCCCTTCGGCGACCTGGCCGCGCTGCCGCCTTCGCCGCCGGTGGACCTGCTGGTGTGCTCGGACGTGATGCATTACCTGGAGGAAGACGAACTGCTGCGCGGCCTGCGCGAGTTCTCCCGCCTGTGCCACGGCGTCGCCTTCCTGGAAGTGTTCGCCGAGGGCGACGAGATCGTCGGCGACCTCAAGGGCATGTTCCGCCGGCCCGCGGCCTGGTACCGCAAGGCCTTCGCGCGCGCGGGCTTCCGCGCCGCCGGCACGCACTGCTACCTCAGCGACGCGCTCGCCGCCCGGGCCACCAAGCTCGAGCTGCCCTGACGTGGGCGCCGCCCGCGCCACCGCGCCGTGAGCGACACGCCCTACGCCGACCTCGACCCGGACCGCATCCTCGACGCGGTGGAATCCGTGGGCCTGCATGCCGACGGCCGCGTGCTGGCGCTCAACAGCTACGAGAACCGCGTCTACCGCGTCGGCATCGAAGACGCGCCGCCGCTGGTGGCCAAGTTCTACCGCCCCGGCCGCTGGACCGACGCCGCCATCCTCGAGGAACACGCGTTCGCCGCCGAACTGGTGGCCGCCGACCTGTCGGTGGTGGCGCCGCTGGTGCACGCCGGCAAGACCCTGCACGCCTTCGGCGGCCACCGCTTCGCGCTGTTCCCCATGCGCGGCGGCCACGCGCCCGAACTGGGCGACCGCGAGGTACTGACCCACCTGGGCCGCGTGCTCGGCCGCATGCACGCGGTCGGCGACGGCCAGCGCTTCGCCCACCGCGGCCGCCTCGGCATCGAAAGCCACGGCGAGGACGCGGTGCACTACCTGCTGGAAAACCGCTGGCTTCCGCCCGACCTGGAAGGGAATTTCGAGCGCCTGGCCGAAGCCCTGCTCGACGCCATGGACGCCTGCGCCGAACGCGCTGGCGACGTGCACGAGCTGCGCCTGCACGGCGACTGCCACCCGGGAAACATCCTGTGGCGCGACGGGCAGGCGCATTTCGTCGACCTCGACGACTGCCTCACCGGTCCCGCCGTGCAGGACCTGTGGATGCTGGCCGGCCGCCGCGAGGACTGCGCCAAACCCTGGGCCTGGCTGCTGGAAGGCTATGAACAATTCCGCCGCTTCGACCGCCGCGAGCTGCACCTGGTGGAAACCCTGCGCACCCTGCGCCTGCTGCACCACAACGCCTGGATCGCGCGGCGCTGGCACGACCCCGCCTTCCCGGCCGCCTTCCCCTGGTTCGAGGCGCCGCGGCACTGGGAATCGGTGATCACCCAGATGCAGGAACAGCTGGCCGCCCTGCACGAGCCGCCGCCGGAACCGGCCTGAGCGCGCCTGCGTTACCCTGCCTGCCTGACCCGCGCCACCAAGGACCCCGCATGACCCTGCGCCCCGCCCTGCTCGCCACCGCCGTCCTGTTCGCGCTGCCGCTGGCGGCCTGCGTGCACGCCCCGGCCGCCACGCCCGCCGCCAAGCCGCTGACCACGCAGGAAGTGCTCGACGCCTCCACGCCGCAGGACTGGCGGCCGCTCGACCCGGAAAACACGCTGTACGTGCAGCTCGAAAGCGGCATGGTGGTGATCGAACTGGCGCCGCAATTCGCGCCCGAACACGTGGCGAACATCCGCACGCTGGCGCGCGGCCACTATTACGACGGGCTGTCCATCAACCGCTCGCAGGACAACTTCGTGGTGCAGTGGGGCGACCCGGCCGGCGACGAACTGGCGCTGCGCCGCCCGCTGGGCGAAGCGAAAGCCGCGCTGCCGGCCGAATTCAGCCGCGCCGCCGAAGGCCTGGCCTTCACCGCCCTGCCGGACGTGGACGGCTGGGCGCCGCAGGTGGGCTTCGTGGACGGCTTCCCGGCCGCGCGCGACCCCAAGGCCGGCCGCGCCTGGCTGGCGCACTGCTATGGCGTGGTCGGCGCCGGGCGCGCCATGGCGCCCGACAGCAGCAACGGCACCGAGCTCTACGTCGTCACCGGGCAGTCGCCGCGCCAGCTCGACCTCAACATCACCACCGTCGGCCGCGTCATCGTCGGCATGGAGCGGCTGAGCGTGCTGCCGCGCGGCAGCGGCCCGCTGGGTTTCTATACCGATCCGTCGCAGCGGGCGCCGATCCTGGCGGCACGCCTGGCCTCCGACGTGGCGCCGGAAGCGCGCGCCAACATCGAAGTGCTGCGCACCGACACCGCCACCTGGCAGGCGCTGGTGGAATCGCGCCGCAACCGCCGCGACGAGTGGTACGTGCATCCGGCCGGGCACGTGGACGTGTGCAACCTCACGGTACCGGTGCGCGCGGTCGAGCGCAAGCCCGCCGCGCCCTGAGCCCGCTACTGCGTCGCGCGCAGCGCCGCCACCACCGGCGGCAGGCGCGCGCGCAGGGCCTCGTCGCCGCTTTCCGACAACCCGGCGTACAGCGCCAGCAGGAACAGGCGCACGTTGTGCCGTCGCGCCATCCCGGCCTCGGACGCGTAGGCTTCGGACCACGCAGCCATCGGCGCCGGCGACGTCGCCCCTGCCAGCCAGGCCGACCACGCGGCCTCGTCGTGCAGGCCACGCCGCAGTGCGAACAGCACCGGCCGGGCCAGGCGCTCGGCTTCGCCATGCACATGCGCCGGCGCGCCGGCGGGTGACACCTGCGCCGCCACCGCGACCAGCACGCGGTCGAGCTGCCCACGGTCGAGCGCCGGGTTCAGCGCCAGCTGCATCAGCAGGTCGGCGCCGTGGGCCAGGCCGTGGCGCCAGCCTTCGCCATCCACGAATCCGCGGTAGTCGCGCAGCGTGCTGACGTAGTCGGCGGCCGCAGCCACCAGCGCCTCGCGCTCCGCCGGGGCCATCCAGGGGGACACGCGGTCGGAGCGTGCGACCTCCGACAGCACCAGCGCCGCGAACGGCGCCCGGAAGCCGTCCTCGTCACCCGCCCCTGGCGCCATCCAGGCCAGCAGCCGGTCACGCAGCGCCTCGCGGGTGGACGGGTCCAGCGCCTCGGCACGCAGCCAGGTTGCCAGCGCTTCGTAGGCCAGGCCGTCCCGCAGGGCCGGATCGGGGTGGCCGAGGCAAGCGGCCAGCGCCAGGGCCAGGCGCTGGCGCTCGCCGGCCTCCGCCACGGCGAAGCCCGCGGCCTTGGCGGCCCGGGCCTGCGCCAGGAGGGCCGGGCTTGCATTGCAGTCGCCGTCGGGCGGCGCGGCATGGACCAGCGGCGGCGCTGAAAGGGCTACCACCAGCAGGAGCAGGGCGTGGCGCATGGGATGTTCCCGTAACGGTCACGGCCGATGCTACGCCAGCGCCGGCCGGCCGGCATGGGACAATGGCCGCCATGGACGACACCCCTGCCCGCTGCGACCAGTGCCAGGCCTGCTGCTGCCAGCTGCCGGTGCTGGTGCTGCCGGGCGACGCGCCGCCGGAGCACATGCTCGACGAGGACGCCGACGGTTACCTCATCATGGCCAAGGCCGACGACGGCTGGTGCGTGGCGCTCGACCGCGAACGCATGTGCTGCAGCATCTACGGACAGCGCCCCTTCGTCTGCCGGGAATTCGCCATGGACGGCGGCGACTGCCGCGAGGTCCGCGCCGACTGGCGCCGCATCGCCCTGAGCCTGCGCTGATGGCCTGGTTCGTCTACCTGCTCGAATGCGCCGACGGCAGCATCTACACCGGCGTGGCCGTGGACGTGGACAAGCGCTACGCCGAACACGTGGCCGGCAAGGGCGCGCGCTATACCCGCTCGCACCCGCCGCGCCGGCTGCTGGCCCGCTTCGAACACCCCGACCGCTCGGCCGCGCTCAAGGCCGAATACGCCATCAAGCAACTTTCCGCCAACGAAAAGCGCGCGCTCGCGCAGGGCACGGCCACCGCATGACACCGAACACCAAGGCGCTCTGGCAGATGCACTTCTGCGTGCTGCTGTGGGGCTTCACCGCCATCCTGGGCAAGGCCATCACGCTGCCGGCGATGGCGCTGGTGGTGTGGCGCATGGGCCTGGTGGCGGCGGCGCTGCTGCTGGTACCGCGCGTCTGGCGCGGCCTGCGCGCGCTGCCGGCGCGGCTGTGGGGCATCTACGCCGGCATCGGCGCGCTGGTGGCGCTGCACTGGCTCACCTTCTACGGCGCCATCAAGCTGGCCAACGCCTCGGTGGCGGTCACCTGCCTGGCGCTGGCCACGGTGTTCGTGCCCATGGTCGAACCCTGGGTCACCGGCAAACGCTTCGAGCCGCGCGAACTTTTGCTGGGCGTGGCGGTGGTGCCGGGCGTGGCGCTGGTGGTGGGCGGCGTGCCGGAAGGCATGCGCGCGGGCATCGTGGTGGGCACGATCTCCGCCGTGCTGGTGGCTTTTTTCGGCGCGCTCAATAAACGCTACGTCGAACACGCCGACCCGCTCACGGTCACCGGTGTCGAGCTGGGCGCGGGCGGGCTGATCCTGGCACTGCTGGCGCCGGCCCTGCCCTGGTTCGGATCGCCGCTGATGCTGCCGGGCTGGCAGGACGCCGGCCTGCTGCTGGTGCTGGCCATGGCCTGCACGCTGCTGCCGTTCGCGCTGTCGCTGGTGGCGCTGCGGCACATGAGCGCGTTTTCGGCGCAGCTGGCGGTGAACCTGGAGCCCATCTACGCCATCGTGCTGGCGATCGTGCTGCTGGGCGAACAGCGCGAGCTGGGTCCGATGTTCTACGCCGGCGTGGCGATCATCCTGGCCGGCGTGTTCGCGCACCCGCTGCTGTCGCGGCAACCGCCGCACAAACCCGACCCGGCGATGCTGGGCACCGCCGAGGCCAAGTCGCTCGACTAGCCTTCGCGGCGGCGCCAGCGCGGGGTGATCTCCAGCGTGCCGGCGGCGTCCACCCACTGCAGCACGCCGTCCTGCACCATCACCTGCACGTCCATGCCGCGGGCGATGCGCGCGGCCAGCGCCTTGCCGTCCTCCGCGGAAATATCGACGACCGACAGGTTGCGGCAGCGCGCCAGCGCGGCTTCGTTCTTCTCCCACCACAGGTCGGCGGCGCGGCCGCCGTAGGTCAGCACCACCACCTCGCCGGCGCGG
Source organism: Arenimonas sp. (assembly GCA_003497545.1). Lineage (GTDB taxonomy): Bacteria > Pseudomonadota > Gammaproteobacteria > Xanthomonadales > Xanthomonadaceae > Arenimonas. The sequence goes on from DNNT01000170.1 coordinate 7,249, forward strand.
CCGCAGGCCTTGCGCACGCGCGACTCATCCGGCTGGCCGAGCTCGATCCACTGCTCGACCGCGCCGGTAAGGTCCTTGCGCCACAGCGCCGGCTCGTCCTCGGTGCTGACGCCGCCGCCGAAGGCGAGGCGCTCGTCGGCGAACAGGGCGAAGGCCAGCAGGCGCAGCATCAGCCGCTCTTCGGTTTCCGACGGATGCTGGGCCAGAACGAGGTCATAGCCGGCGTAATGGTGCCGGTCCATGTCGCTGACCTGCAGCGCGGCCTTGTACACGGTTGCCTTGGGGGCCATGGGCGCTCCGGCGCGAAGGTGGGCCGCGCAGCCTGCGGCAGCCGCGCGCCGCTGTCCAGCCCCGGCGGTTTGCCAGCGGCGGCGCTGGCGTGGACACTGTGGCCCGGGGAAAACCAGGGGAAAGACCGCGGTGGATGTCTACGAGAAGATCAAGCGCCTGTTCGGCTGGGGCCCGAAGCCCGCGGCCGCGGCCAGTGCTCCGGCCACCGACGGCAGCGACCCCGCGCCGCCCAAGCCCGCCGGCCCCANNCAACGCGCGCTCCGGCACGCGCATGCTGGTGATCGACGATTCCGCCACAATCGTCGCCCTGCTCTCGCGCATGCTGCGCCAGAACGACTACCACGTGCTCGAGGCCAGCGACGCCGAACAAGGCCTGGAAATCGCCCGCACCCAGTCGCCGGAGCTGATCTTCCTGGACATCGTGCTGCCGGGCATGGACGGCTTCGCCGCGCTGCGCCAGCTGCGCCGTGACCCGTACACGCGCGACATCCCGGTGATCATGATCAGCGGCAACGAGCAGGCCACCGAGCAGTTCTACGTGCACCGCATCGGCGCCGACGACTTCATGAAAAAGCCTTTCTCGCGCGCCGAGGTGTTCGCCCGCATCGAGCGCCTGCTCGATGCCCAGCGCGTGCCGCGGCGCCTGCCCGCAGGTGCGCAGGCCGGGCAGGACGACGAGGAAACCGCCTGAGCGCGGCGCTCAGCGCTTGCGCGCGAATTCGGCGATGAATTCGGCCGCCGGCTGCGGCCGGCCGATGCCGTAACCCTGGGCCAGGTTGCAGTTGAGGTCGGCCAGGGCCTGCAGCGTGTCGTTGTCCTCCACGCCCTCGGCCACCACGCGCATGCCCATGGTGTGGGCGAAGCCGATCATCGCCTTGACCAGCTGCATCGAGCGCAGGTCGCCCAGCATGTGGGTGACGAAGGACTGGTCGATCTTCATTTCGGTGGCCGGGAACTGCTTGAGGTAGGACACCGAGGCGTTGCCGACGCCGAAGTCGTCGATCGAGACGCGGATGCCCTCGGCGTTCAATCGCTTGAGCTGCATGGCACCACGCTGCAGGTCGGCGACGATGGCGGTTTCGGTCACTTCCACCACCAGGTCCTTGGGCGCGGCGTCCCACAGTTGCAGCGCGCCCAGGATCTGTTCGACCAGGCCGCGTTCGGCGAAGGCGGTGGCCGAGAGGTTCATCGAGATCGTCAGCGCCAGCCCCTGGGCGCGCGCTTCGGCGGCGTGCTGCAGGCTGGCGTTGATGGCCCAGCGGGTGAACTGGCTGATCATGCCGGAGCTCTCGGCCACCGGCACGAATACCGCCGGGCTGACCGGGCCGCGCACCGGGTGGGTCCAGCGCGCCAGCGCTTCGGCGCCGATGATGGCCTTGCGGCGGATGTCGAGCACCGGCTGCAGGTGCATTTCCAGCTGGCCGGCGTGGATGGCTTCGAGCAGGTCGGCCGGGTCGATGCCGGGCGCGACCGGGCAGTCGCTGCACAGGCGCATGCGGTCGGGTTCGTGGCGCGCCATCAGCATGGCCTGCTCGGCCTGGCGGCACAGCCGTTCGGGCCGGTCGGCGTGTTCCGGGCACATGGCGATGCCCACGGCCACCGACGCCAGCACGGGCTGGCCGTCGGCGAGCACGGGCTGTTCGAACTGGCGCAGCAGGCGCGCCGCCGCCAGCAGCGCGTGCTGGCCGTCGCGCAGGTTCGGCAGCAGCACGGCGAAATCACCGCGGCCGAGTGCGACCACCTCGTCGCCGGGGCGCAGCGCCTCGCGCAGCAGCGCGCCGGCGCGTTCGACCAGCTCGCTGGCGGCAGCGTAACCGCTGCGGATGCGCAGTTCGCGCAGGCCCTGCAGGCCCACCATCACCACGGCCAGCGGCGCGCCTTTTTCGCGGCTGGCCTCCACCAGCGGTTCCAGCCTGGCGAGCAGCCCGCTTTCGATCACCATGGCCTCGGCGTCCTCACAGCAGGAACAGGTCGGCCGGGTCGAGGCCGTAGGCGCCGGGCTCGAGCGCGGCGCGGATCTTGACGCTGCCCTCGGCCACGTTCGGGTCGCCAGCCATCAGGTCCACGTCGCGGTAGGGCTGGTAGGGCTGCTTGTTGGCATCGAGCAGCAGCATCACCCGCGGGCGCAGGCGGCGCACCTGGTTCTGCGCCATCACGATGCCCACTTCGCCGGTGCTCAGTTCCACCAGCGAACCGGTGGGGTAAACGCCCAGGCACTGCAGGAACTGTTCCACCACCTCGGCCTGGAACAGCCGGTCGCGGGCGCGGTAAAGGGTTTGCAACGCGCCGTGGCGGGAATCGCCGGTGCGGTGCGGACGGTCGCTGCGCAGCGCGTCGTAGGTGTCGACCACCGCGCCCATGCGCGCGGCCAGCGGGATGCGGTCGCCCACCAGGGCCTGCGGGTAACCACTGCCGTCGTGGCGCTCGTGGTGCCCGGCCACCAATTCGCGCGCCCACCTGCCGGTGACGCCGGCCTGGTCGAGCACCTCCATGCTGCGCTGCACGTGGCTGCGCATGAGCTGCACGGCTTCGCCGTCGAGCTTGCCGGTGTGCTGGGTGAGGTCTTCGGGCAGCGTGACCATGCCCGCGTCGAGCAGGAAGCCGCCGGTGGCCAGTTCCACCAGCACTTCGCGCGGCAGCGCCAGGTGGCGGCCGAAGGCGGCGGCCAGGGCGCTGCAGTTCACGGCGTGGCTGTAGGCGTAGTCGTCGCGCTTCATCAGCGCCATCAGCCAGAACAGCGCGTCGGCGTTGCGCAGAAGGCTTTCCACCATCGGCTCGACGGCTTCCTGCACCACGCCCGGTTCGAGCCGGCGGCCGGCGCGCACGTCGTCGGCGATGCGCTCGGCCAACTTGCGCAGCTCGGTGTGCGCCTCGCGGGCGCGGGGCACCTCGTCCTGCACGGCGACGGTGTTGACGTAGTCGGGGCCGCGCTTGGGGAAGACCTGGCGCGAGCCGGCGCTGGCGATGCGCATGGAGGGCCGGCTGGGCGCCGCGCTCTTCTCGACGTCGATGAACACGCTGGTGCAGTAGAGGCCCAGCAGCTCGATGTCCTCGTCGCTGGCGATCACGAAACCCTGGAAGGGGAAAGGCGTGCCGACCCAGTCGCGGTCGAGGCGATTGACGTACATGCCTTTTTCAAGCAGACCCACCAGCATCTGCCGCTCTTCAACCGCCATCCCCGACCCCCTCACTGTGCCCTCGGGAATTTACCACGGGCGCCCCCTGACCACCGGCAGGGGCGGCTGGACAAGGCGTTAACGTAGCCTGCGGGACGATCCGGGCTTCCCCAGCCGACAAAGGTCCCGCCATGGCCAACCGCCGAGAATTCCTGAGCGCCGCGATCGCCGCTGCCGCCGCCGCGGCTCTGCCGTCCCTGCCTGCCTTGGCCGAGGGCAACCCCGCCCCGCAGCCGATCGCGCGCCGCGTGATCCCCGCCAGCGGCGAAACGATCCCGGTCATCGGCATGGGCACTTCGGGCAGCTTCGAGGTGGATGCGGCGGGGCGCGCCCCCCTGCGCGAGGTACTGCGCCGCTTCGTCGCCGGCGGCGCCACCGTCATCGACACCTCGCCCAACTACGGCAACGCCGAAGACGTGCTGGGCGACCTGATGGCCGAACTGGGCCTGCGCGAGCGCATCTTCCTGGCCACGAAGCTCGCCGCCGACAACCGCGCCGCGGGCGAGGCGCAGTTCGCCGATTCGTTGCGTCGCCTGCGCACCGACCGGGTGGAACTGCTGGCCGTGCACAACCTGCGCGACTGGAAGACCCAGCTGGCGCTGGCGCGGGAACTCAAGGCCCAGGGCAAGGTGAAGTACATCGGCCTCACCCACTACCTCGACAGCGCCCACGACACCCTGGCCGACATCGTCGCGGCCGAGAAGCCCGATTTCGTGCAGATCAACTATTCCGTCTCGGCGCCCAACGCCGGCCAGCGCGTGCTGCCGGTGGCCGCCGACAGCGGCGTGGCAGTGATGGTCAACCGCGCCTTCGACGACGGCCGGCTGTTCGCCCGCGTCGCCGGCAAGCCGCTGCCCGGCTGGGCGGCCCAGGCCGGCGTCACCTCGTGGGCGCAGCTGTTCCTGAAGTTCTCCCTCGCCCACCCGGCCGTGACGGTGGTGATCCCGGCCACCGGCAAGCCCGACCGCCAGGACGACAACCTGCGCGCCGGCTTCGGCCCCACCCTGACGGCGGCGCAGTGCGCCGAACTCGTCGCGATGTTCACCTGAGGAGAGCCCGATGCCGGGACCCGTTTCGCGTTTCCTGTCCCGGCTGTTCGGCGTCGCGCCCGACGAAGCCCCGGCCGTGCTGGCCGGCGTGGCGATGTTCCTGCTGCTGTTCGCGGGTTATTTCATGCTGCGGCCGGTGCGCGAGACCATGGGCATCGCCGGCGGCGTGGACAACCTGCAGTGGCTGTTCACGGCCACCTTCATCACCACGCTGGTCGCCATCCCGCTGTTCGGCCTGCTGGCCGCGCGGGCGCGGCGGCGGCGCATCCTGCCCTGGACCTACGGCTTCTTCGCGCTGAACCTGCTGGGGTTCGCCGCGGCCATTGCCACGGCGCCGGACAACCCGTGGGTGGCGCGAGGCTTCTACGTGTGGCTGTCGGTGTTCAACCTGCTGGCGATTTCGGTGGCGTGGAGCGTGCTGGCGGACTTGTTCGCAGCCAAGCAGGCCAGGCGCCTGTTCGCGCTGATGGCCGCGGGCGCCAGCGCCGGCGGCCTGCTGGGACCGCTGCTGGGCGTGCTGCTGGTGGGCCCGCTGGGGCATGCGGGTCTGATGGTGCTGGCCACGGCGCTGCTGCTGGCCTCGGCCGGCGCGGCGATGGTGCTGCAGCGCTGGCGCGACCATCACCCGCTCGAGGCCGGCGAACCCCTGGCNNCGCGAGCCGCTGGGTGGCAATCCCTTCGCCGGCCTGACCACCGTGTTTTCCTCGCCCTACCTGATGGGCATCGCCAGCTTCGTGGTGCTGCTGGCCAGCGTCACGACCTTCCTGTACTTCGAGCAGGCGCGGCTGGTGGAGCTGCACTTCCCGGACCGCGAAGACCAGACGCGGGTGTTCGGCCTGCTCGATTTCGTCGTGCAGTCGCTGGCCATCCTGACCCAGCTTTTCCTGACCGGCCGCATCGTGCAGCGGCTGGGGCTGGTGGTGCTGCTGACCGCGGTGCCAGTGGTGATGGCCCTGGGTTTCCTGTGGCTGGCGCTGGCGCCCACCTTCGCCGTGTTCGCGGTGGTGATGGTGACGCGCCGGGCCGGCGAATACGCCCTGGCCCGCCCGGGCCGCGAGATGCTGTTCACCGCGGTGCCGGCCGAGGCCAAGTACAAGGCCAAGAACGTCATCGACACCGCCGTGTACCGCGGCGCCGACGCCGTGAGCGGCTGGGTGAAGACCGGCGTGGACGCGATTGCCGGTCATCCGGCGGTGGTGGCCGTGGCCGGCGCGCTTCTGGCGCTGGGCTGGGCCTTCACGGGCTGGTCGCTGGCGCGGGCCCATGGCCGCCGCGAGCGCGAAGCAACGGGCTCTCCGCCCACCGCCTGACAGTCGGGCTAACCCGGAAAGCCCAACTAGCCAAAGCTTGTCCGGATTTGCTGCGCGGGTTGGCGCCCATGCCGCTTTTTCGCGGCATTTTTCCCTCATTGTTAGTGTCATTGAGCAGACCAGTCCGCCTTCCCGCCCGAGCTGGTCTTGCCGGCCCCGCGGTGGAAATGGTCCAGTGGCCCTGTGCCGGGCCACCCCTCCCCTCGTCGAGGCCCCCGGCGATCAAGTTGCAGTCAACCGCCCCCTGGCGTTGACACCCTTTGGCAGGGCTAACGGCTGTTTTCGGGACAGGCGGCCCTGCCATTTTTTTTGGTTCCTCTCGCAAGTCCGGGATGGCCTGGGCGG
>DNNT01000304.1 GCA_003497545.1 Arenimonas sp.
TCTTGTGGCGCAGGCCCATGATCTCGTCCATGGAACCGTCTTCGTTCTCGGTCCAGGCGGTGATTTCCAGGCAGTCGGGCAGCGACTCCTTCTCCACCACCAACGAATGGTAGCGGGTGGCCTCGAAGGGATCCGGCAGGCCGGCGAACACGCCCACGCCCTTGTGGCGGATGGGCGAGGTCTTGCCGTGCATGATGGTTCGGGCGCGCACCACCTTGCCGCCGAAGGCCTGGCCCAGGCTCTGGTGGCCCAGACAGACGCCGAGGATGGGCACGCTGCCGGCCAGCTTCTCCAGCACTTCCAGCGACACGCCCGCCTCGTTCGGGGTGCACGGCCCGGGCGAGATGACGATGTGCGCCGGCTTGAGCGCGGCGATCTGGTCGACCGTCAGCGCGTCGTTTCGCACCACCTTCACGTCCTGGCCCAGTTCGCCGAAGTACTGCACGAGGTTGTAGGTGAAGCTGTCNNGGATCTCGGCCTGGCAGCCGTCGCAGACGGCATCGATGTCCAGGCATTCCACGACCTGGGTGCGCACCGGCTGTTCCATGCCGCCGGTCACCAGCCCGCGCGGGGCGGCCTTCACGAGCTCGGCGCGGAACAGTTCGTGGATCGCCAGCCAGCGCCGGGCCAGCGGCGCGGGCACGCCGTGTTCCAGCAGCACCTGCTCGAACAGCGCCTCACGGTGGTCAAACAGCCCGTCGGAAATCACCATCCAGTGGTGCGCGTTGAACGGGTTGAGGCCGAAGTAGCTGCGCCGGCCCGTGAACACGTCGGCGAGGAATTCGTACTGCTTCTGCACGGCGCGCTCGACCGGCACGCCCTGGAAGAAAGGCGCGAGTTTCGGGTCGGCATAGACGCGGGCGTAGAAGTCCTCCAGAAGGCGCGTCAGCCCGGGGCCCTGCCCCAGCACCACCCAGATCTCCGGCTCGGGCGCGAGCGCGGCGAGCTTCGCGGCGTCCCGTGGCAGCTCGCCGGCGGCCAGCGTGAAGGGGTCGGCCAGCACCTGCCCACGCGGGATGCCGGCGCGCAGCGCCTCGACCCGCGCCTGCTCGACCATGCGCGGATGCCCGCACAGGAACAGCAGGCCTTCACCCAGTGCCGGGAACAAGGCGCTGGCGCGATCGAGCGCGCGCCCGGCCTGGTCACCCGGCGAAGGCGAACCGCCGGACACGCAGGCCTGGTAGTCCAGCTGCGGGTGGGCCGAAGCAAGCAGCCGCAGCGCCGTGTCCAGGTACAGGTCTTCGGGCTCGCGCACGCCGTGGAAAAAACCAATCGGCCCGCGGTGCCCACGCGCCAGCGCCTCGCGCAGAACGCCGAGCAGTGCGCCGGCGCCGGTGCCGGTGCCCACCAGCAGCAGCGGCACGTCCACGGGCAGCACCGCCGGCAGGTGGAAATTGCCGAAAGGGCCGCGCAACTTCAGGCGCTGCCCCGGGGCCAGCCCACGGCAAAGCCACGGGCTCAGCGCACCGCCGGCCATCTCGCGCACGTGGATGCGGAAACCGTAGCCATCCTCCGGCAGGCTGGCGATCGAATAGGGCCGCGACACGCCGTCCTCGCGAACCAGGTACACATGCTGGCCGGGTCGGAAATCCAGCTCGCGGTGCGGCGCGAGTTCCAGTTCGAAGATGCCCGGCGCCAGCGCCATGCGCGACACCAGCTCCACGTCCACCGGCTGCTGCGACAGGTCGGCGCGCGCCAGCGACACGTCGCCCGCGGGCCGGCAGACGCAGGCCAGCACATGGCCTTCCGCCGCCCGGCCGCCCGCCTCCGCCTGCTGGACCTGCCCTTCCAGCAGGCGCACCTGGCAGCAGCCGCAGGAGCCCCTGCGGCACGAATGCGCCACCGGGGCGCCGTGCCGCAGCAGGGTGTCGAGCAGGGTTTCCCCGGGCAGCGCCGGGCATTGAAGTGATTCGAAACGGATCGTCGCCATCGCCTTCTGCTCCGCCTCAGGCCTGGCGCCCGGCCGGGGGGAATGCGTCCGAAACCGCCTGGGCGCAGGTCTTGGCGTGGCCCAGCACCAGGCCCAGGCGCGCATCGCGTTCGGCCAGCACGGCCAGCAGCAGCAGGCCGCCCGAACCATCGATGCTCGACACCACCAGCTTGCCCTCGCGCCCTTCCACCAGCACGTGGTCGAGGCCGCCGGCGCCCAGCTCGCGCAGGGCCGTCTGGCCCAGCGCCACCAGTGAACTCACCATGGCGGCGAACTTGCCGCAATCCACCTGGGACCGGCAGCGTTCGACGAACGGGCGGCCGTCGCGAAGGGCAAGCATGGCGGCGCGGATCCCGTCGCTGGAATCGACCAGGTGCTGGAGCGCGGCGTCGCACTGGCCGCGGTTCGGGGGAACGATCACGCCCATGCATTGGCCTCCCTGGCCTCGGTGTCGTCGAAACCCAGTTCGAGCTGCATGAAGAGCAGGTCGAACATACGGATGATGTCCTCGCGCCGGCGCGCGTCCACGACGATGGCCGGCGCCACCAGCCCATGGCGGCGAAGCAGGTCCAGGCAAGCCTGGCGCAGGTCCTCGCCCGCGCGTGCGTCCTTGTTGAGCGCCAGCACGCAGGGCAGCTGGCCAAGCTCGGGCGCGTAGGTGTCGAGCGTTTCGGCCAGCCCTTCCATCGCGGTGGCGGAGCTGGCGTCCACCAGTACCACCGCGCCCAGCAGTCCCTCGCGCACCACGTCGAACATGAAGCGGAAGCGCGACTGGCCCGGCAGGCCGTACAGCAGCAGCCGGCCCTGGTCGCCCAGGTGCAGCTCGCCGTAATCGAGCGCCACCGTGGTGGTGGCCTTGCGCTCTGCCAGCTCATCGGTACAGGCGACGTCGGTGCTCACCGGCGGGACGTGGCTGAGCGCGGCGATGCAGGTGGTCTTGCCCGCGCCGGGCTCGCCGATGAAGACGATCTTGTGGGTCTGGGTCATCGCGGGAATCCAAGCAGCAGCCCGACCCGCGCGGCGAGCCCGGACCAGCGGCCCTGGCGCGGCGCAGGCGCTTTCGCGTCCGGGCGGGGGTGGAAGACCATGACGTCGACGAGACCGTCGCTCTCGAGCTTGTCCAGGCAGCGGCCCACTTCGGCCTCGGGCACGCCGGTGCGCGCGGCGATATCGGCGGGCGAACGGGCCTCGCGCGAGATCGACGCCAGCACGCGGTGCCAGCCGGCGGGCCACTGCTCGAAGCCGGCGGGCCAGGCCAGCAACCGGAAGCGGCGCTCGGCCAGGCCGCCGACGGACGGCGGCGGCACCTCGGCGGCGACGGGTGCGGAACCGGCCTGTTCGGTCAGCAGTGCCAGCAACTCACCCGCGCGCAGCGGGCGGTGCAAGGTGCCGCTCGGGTGCTGGCGCGGCTTGAGCGCGCAGCCGATCACGGGCACCTCGGGGGGCAGCGAACCCGGCGGCCCGGAATCCAGGTTCACGATCAGCAAATCGGCCTCGGCGTCCTGGACGATTTCCCAGGGCTGCTTGAGGTGGTGTTGGAGCAGGGAAAACATCGAGCGCAGCGCCTTGATCTCATCGGCGCCGAAATTCGGACAGGCGAGCCGGTAAGCACGCCGGGGTGTTCGCAGGGCTGCCATCGTCGGGGATTCCGTTGCGTGCACCAAGGGGAGCGGCCGGTCCACCGGCCGCTCCGTGCTCATCAAGCCACGGCTTCGCAATTGGCCATCGCCGCGCGCGACTTCACCAGCACCATGCCGATGTTGGCCGAGTTGCGGGTGATGAAGACGCCGGCCTGGTTCGGGTACCGCTTGGAACGCACGAACACGTGGATCAGGTTGGTCGAGAACACCACGATCTCGTTGAAGTAGTGGTGGTTGCGACCCTCGATGCCACGCGACTTGTCGAACAGGCGCTCGATCTCGGTCACGTTCTTGCCCTGGAACAGGTCGCCGGTGGCGGCGGCCACCAGGTCCAGCACCTCGCCCGGATGGGAGTCCACCGTCTTCACGCCCAGCAGCAGGCCGCTGACCATGTCCACGTAACCGGTGGCGACGCATTCCGGAATCTCGGCCTGGGNNGGACGAAACGCGCCTGCGCCACCGACTGGATCGCCAGCGGGTTGGCGCGGCGCACCTTGGCGATCGCAGCCTCCGCGTCGTCGCCGAACCAGACCAGGATGGCGGCGAGCGCCGTACCGGTACGGCCAAGCCCGCCCCGGCAGTGCAGCGCCACGCCGGCATTCGCGCGGATCGGCTCCTCCACCGCACGGCACAGGTCCACCGCCTGGCCGAAGGCCGGCGGCGCCATGTCGGGCACGGGGTAGTGGTGCAGCTGCAGGCCGGCGTCGCGCGCCTGGCTGGTGGCGTAGGCAACGCGCTCTTCGAGGCAGACCAGGTGCCGCACGCCTTGCACCTGCAGGCACTGCAGCTGGTCGGCCAACCGGGCCGTCAGGCCAGGTCGGCTCATGCCGCAAAGCAAGCCCGGCACCAGCCACCAGATCCCGTCGCGGGTGCGGCCCAGGCGCGGTTCCAGCGGCAGATTGCAGTTGCCGGTGTCGACGTAGGTGCGACCGGCGGCCGTGGCGGGGTNNCCTGGATCGTGCCGCCTGCCAGCAGCGCGGTGAGCCCGCCGAGGGCCAGGCAATCCTGGCGGTTGTGGGTGGCCACCACGACGCAGGCGCGCCGGGACAGTTCGGCAAGGCGCGCGCGCACGCGGGCCTGCTGGGCTTCGCCGATTTCGCTGGTGGGTTCGTCGACGAGGTAGATCGACGCTTCATTGGCCAGGCGCGCCAGCACCGCCAACTCGCGGCGCTGCGCACGCGCCAGCGCCGAGGCCGGCTCGCCGAGGAAAGGCAGAAACTCGTCGAGACCCTGCACCTGCAGCCAGCGCACCACGTCCTCGGGAGGGCGGCCAAGCAATTGGCCGAGTGCCGCGCCAACGCCAACGCCAGGATCGAGCTTCGCGTGCTGGGGCACCCAGGCGGCGCGGCTCCCGCCCTGCCCCAGATGTTCGCCGTCGAGCTCCATGGTGCCGGTCCAGCGCAGGCCGAGCGGGGCCGCGGCGCCGGCCAGCGTCGCCAGCAGCGACGACTTGCCTGCACCCCCGGTACCCACAACGCACAGGACGCCCGGGCTGTCCACCCGCAGCGTCGCGTGCTGCACCACGACATGGCGGTCGCGGCGCACGCAGAGCCTTTGCACTACCAGCACGGAAACCCCCCGTTTCCATTTCCAGCGCGCCCGCGCAACACGTCATCGTGGCTGTCCGGCGACACCGGCATTCGCGGGGCACACGGATAATCCCTGCTGAAAATTGCTTTGCGAATCGGGGAATCCCTGATTCCGTCGCGCTGGGGGAATCCCCGATGCTGGCGACCGCCATCACGTCGGAAGTGGGCGCAACCACTCACTTTCGGCACACCTTTTGCACTTAGAGTGCTGCGAGAATCGGCGCCGCCTCGGCCAACCAGCCCGGCGCAAGGAGAAATTTTCTGATGCCTCGCCATGACGCGACATCCACCGGCACAGCACGTCCGCGGCGCGCCGCGACGCGTTCGTCGCCACTGGCGGCGGCCGATACCACAGTGTTGCTGGCATCTCGCCGCGGCATCGTTCAAGCGGGCATGGCCACGCTGCTCAAGCAGTTGCCGCAGTACCGGCACGTGGGCACCACCGTCGACCCCGAGGGCCTGGAACGCGCACTCGGCGAGCACCGCCCGGATGTCCTGGTGCTCGACCAGGAACTGGCCGAAGCCATGGGCGCGCGTGCCCGCCCCGCGCACCAGCCCCGCGTGCTGCTGCTTTCGAACCGCCCGCACATGGGCATCGGCGCCCCCTGCGGCCAGGACTGCGCCTGCGGCCTGGTGCCCGACAGCGCGCCGGTGCGGCACATCCGCGCCGCGCTGAAGATCATCGGCAGTTGCGGCTCGGCGAAGCTGGGCGACGGCTACTGCACCAGCTGCCCGCTGCGCGGCTCGGTGCGCCCGCCGCCGCTGCCGCTTTCCGGCCGGGAACGCGAGGTCTTCCTGCGCATCGGCCTGGGTGAATCCAACCAGCAGATCGCCGCATTTTTCGGCCGCAGCGTGAAGACCATCGAGACCCACCGCGAAAACATCAAGCGCAAGCTCGGGCTCGACAATGGCGCCGCGCTGGTGGAAGCCGCCATGGCCTGGCGTCGTGGCGAACCGATCGTGCGCCCCGCGCCGCGCACGGCGCACCGCGGACCCGCCGCCCGGCCCTGAGCCGGCTTACTCAGCCGGTTGCCACCTCGACCCGGTTGCGGCCATTGCGCTTGGCCCGGTAGAGGGCATCGTCGGCGGCGGCCAGCAGGTGCTCGGGAGCCTTCACCACCTCGCCCACGTGTACGCGGCGCGTCACCACGCCCACGCTCGCCGTGACCGGCACGGCGGCATGACCCACCGGCACCGGGCCGGCGCGCTCCACCGCGGCACGCAGGCGCTCGGCCAACTGCGCGGCCTCGGCCATGCCGGTGTCGACGGCAAGCACCGCGAACTCCTCGCCGCCGATGCGGGCCAGCAGGTCGGAGCCGCGCACCACTTCTTCGAGCACCAGCGCCACGCGGCGCAGCACCGCGTCGCCGGCCGGGTGGCCGTGCTGGTCGTTGATGGCCTTGAAGTGGTCGATGTCNNGTTGGCTTCGCGCGCCAGCTGGTCGCCGAAGTGCCGGCGGTTGGCGAGCCCGGACAGGGCATCGGTCATGGCCAGCACTTCGAGCTGGGCGTTGGCGTCGCTGAGTTCCAGCGTGCGCTGGCGGACGCGCTGCTCCAGCTCGGCCGTCATCTGGGTGAGCTCGCGCTCATGCTGGGTGAGGTCGTCCACCAGCCCGCGCAGCGCGCCGGTGAGTTCACGCGCCTCGCGATAACCGCGCTCGCGCGGGAAGCGGGCGCCGGGTTCACGCTCCTGCATGCGGCGCGCAGCCACCGACAGCGAATGCAGCGGCGCGCCGATGAGGCGCCCCATCATGCCGCCCAGCAGCAGGAAGACCAGGGTCAGGGGAGCCGCCGCCAGCAGGATCTGCCGTCGAAGTTCCACGATCGGCTCGAAGGCCAGCGCCGCGTCCTTGCGCACCAGCACGGTCCAGCCAAGGCTGTCGTAGGTGTCGCGCCCCAAGGTGGGCGCGTGGCCGGTGAGGTAGCGCTGGCCATCGGGCCAGGTCTCGAGCACCGAGCCGCGCCGGCCTTCGCGCACCGCCCGCGCACTGGGCACGTCGAGGCGCTGGCCGCGCCACTCCGACGGCCCCAGGATGATGGTGTTGTCCTTGTCCAGGAAAAACACCTCCACCGGGTCGGTGGCCAGCATGGGCTGCACCAGCGCCTGGCGCAGGTTTTCGGCCCATTGCCAGGACAGCTGCGCGCCCATTACGCCGATCACCACGCCGTGGTCGTCGTGGATCGGCGCGGAAACGTCGATCAGATGCAGCGGTCCGTCGCCATTGGAGGGCAACAGCTTCGCGAGCAGCACCGCCTCGTGCAGGCCGCCCACGTGCGGCTCCTTGCGCCCGCCCTGGAACCAGGGCCGCGACGCAACATCGACGCCTTCGAGCAGGCCGCGGCTGGCCACCTGCACGCGGCCGTCGGCGTCGGCCACGCCGATCCAGGCGTAATCGGGGTAGTTGAGCTGCATCAGGTCGAACAGGTCGCGCAACAGCGCCTGGTTCGCCACCGGGTCGTCCACGCCGGGCAGCAGGGCCAGGGCGCGCATGTCGTTGAGGCGCTCGTAGAGGCCCTCGTCCATGTGGTCGGCCAGCGCGAGGGCATTGGCCTGTAGGCGAAGGCCGATGTCGTCCTGCAGCTTCTGCGAGGCCGCGCGCTCGACCAGGAAGGACAGCGCGCCCACCAGCACCACCGTCATCAGGCCGTAGGTCAGGCCCAGCCAGGTGCGCAGGCCGGCGCTGCGCGGCCGCAGGCGTTCGATGAGCCTCGGCAGCGTGCCGGCCACCCGGGGCTACAGCCCGCCCGCCGCCTGCGCCACCGCGCGGAACAGCGCGCGGCCCTTGTTCATCGTCTCCTCCCACTCCTTCTGCGGGTCGGAGTCGTGCACGATGCCGGCGCCGGCCTGCACGTGCAGGCGGCCGTCCTGGATCACCGCCGTGCGGATGGCGATGGCCGTGTCGGCGTCGCCCCACCAGTTGAGGTAACCCACCGCGCCGGAATAGATGTTGCGCTTCACCGGCTCGAGCTCGCGGATCACCTCGAGCGCGCGGATCTTCGGCGCAACGCTCACCGTGCCCGCCGGGAAGGTAGCCTTGAGCACTTCGGCGAAACCGACGCCGCCGCGCACCTTGCCGCGCACTTCGCTGACGATGTGCATCACGTGCGAGTAGCGCTCGATGATGAAGCGGTCGGGCACGGTCACGCTGCCCGGCTCGGACACGCGGCCGACGTCGTTGCGGCCCAGGTCGATGAGCATCAGGTGCTCGGCGCGTTCCTTCGGGTCGGCCAGCAGCTCGGCCTCGAGCGCGGCGTCGGCCTCGGGCGTGGCGCCGCGCGGGCGGGTGCCGGCGATCGGGCGCACGGTGACTTCGCCGCCCTGCAGGCGCACCAGGATCTCGGGCGAACTGCCCACCACCTGGGTGCCGTCGAGGTCGAGGAAATACATGTAGGGCGACGGGTTGAGCGCACGCAGCGCGCGGTACACGTCCACCGGGCGGGCGCGGAAGGGCACGCTCATCCGCTGGCTCAGCACAACCTGGAAGATGTCGCCGGCACGGATGTAGTCCTTGCACGTCTCCACCGCGGCCAGGAAGCCTTCCCTGGTGAAACCGGACACGAAGTCCTGCTCGCCCAGCAGCGACGGGTCGAGCACGTCGGGGTAGCTGCGGCCGGAATGGCGCAGGCGGTGCACCAGCTCGTCGAGCCGGCGCAGGGCGCGGGCATAGGCCTGCGGCTGGGCCGGGTCGGCGTGCACCACCAGGTACAGGCGGCCCTTGAGGTTGTCGAAGACGGCCACTTCCTCGCTGAGCATCAGCAGCGCGTCGGGGGTGCCGAGCTGGTCGGGCTTGTCGCCGCCGGCCAGGCGCGGTTCGATCCAGCCGATGGTTTCGAAGCCGAAGTAGCCGACCAGGCCACCGGTGAACGCGGGCAGGCCGGGCAACTGCGGCACGCGGAAGCTTTCGCGCAGGCGGTCGACTTCGGCCAGCGGGTCGGACAGCTCGCGGGTTTCGACCAGGTCGCCGTAGTCGCGCACCTGCATCGTGTTGCCGCGGAACGTATAGGTGCGCCGCGCCGGCAGGCCGATGATCGAGTACCGACCCCAGGTCTCGCCGCCCTCGACCGATTCGAACAGGTAGGTGTGCGCGCCGTCGGCCAGCTTCAGGTAGACGGACAGCGGGGTGTCGAGGTCGGACAGCACCTCGCGCACCACGGGGATCCGGTTGTGGCCAGCCCGGGCGAGGGCCTCGAATTCGTCAAGGGAGATCACGCACGGCGTCCGTCGTTTTGAATGGCCCGAGTATAGCTGCGCGCCAGCCCCCTGTAGGAGCGGCTTNNCCGCTCCTACACGGGCTTCCAGGGCATGCCGTGTAGATGCAGGGTGAACGCCACGCCCTCGCCGCCCGGCAGGTTCCGCGCTTCCGCGTGGCCGCGGTGCAGGTCGGCGACCAGGCGAACGACGTACAGGCCGAAGCCCAGGTGCGCGGCGCCCTCGGCGCGCTGCGACTTGCCGCGCAGGCTCACCAGCGAATCGAACAGCCGGCCGCGCATCGCCTCGGGCAGCATCGGCCCCAGGTTCGCCAGCGTGATGACCACGCCCTCGCCCTCCGCCGCCGCCGACAGCCGCACCCAGCCGTCTTCGGGCGTGAAACCGCGGGCGTTGTCCACCAGCTTGTCCAGCGCCTGCACCACCAGCTCGGGCGCGCCGCGCAGCGGCAACGGGCCGGCCGGCAGATCCAGCCGCAGTTCGCGCGGCGCCAGCAGGCCGCGGTAGGCCTCGGCGCAGTCGGCCAGCAGCGCGCGCAGGTCGAACTCTTCGGCCTCGGCCGATTCGATCGCGTGTTCGATGCGCGTCACTTCGCTCATCGTGCGCACCAGCGTGCCCATGCGCTCCACGCCGTCGCGGGCGCGGGCCAGGTAGGGGCGCGTTTCCGCCGGCAGCGCCGCGGCGTCGAGGTTGTCGAGCGAAGTGCGAACGATGGCCAGCGGCGTGTTGAGTTCGTGCGAAAGCTTGCCCGAGAGCGAACGCAGGTAGTCGGTGTAGGCCGCCACCTGGTCGAGCAGGCGGGCGAAGCTGCGCGAGAGGTCGCCGATCTCGTCGCGCGCCGTCGTGCGCGGGAAGGGCGTGACGCGGCCCTCGCGGTCGAGTGCGTGTTCAGCCGCGTCGCGCAGGCGGCGGATGCGCTGGCCCAGGCGCGTGGCGAACAGCAGGATCACGCCGCCCGACGCCAGGAAGGCCACCGCGCTCACGCCCAGCAGGCCCGAGAAGGCCTGGTCGGTGAGCAGCAGCACTTCGGAATTCGAGCGCTCGAGCAGCACCGCCGCGCGCACTTCGCCGTCCACCACCAGCGGCACCGCCGCCGACAGCAGCAGGCGCGCGCCGGTGGGGTCGCGGCGCCAGGCCACCGCCGGTTCGCCGGCGATGGCGCTGGCCAGTTCGGCACGCACCAGGCGGCGGGCGTCGAGCGGTTCGCCGGCGGCGGGTTCGACGTCGCGGAACAGCAGCGCGCGGTACAGGCCGCGGCGCCAGGGAAGCAGGTCTTCCTCGCTGGCGTCGGCGCGCACGGCGCCGGCGCGGGCCAGTACCCAGGCCTCGCGGTCGGTCACCCGCACGCGCATGCCGGCGGGCGCCAGCGCGGCCAGCACGGGTTCGAGTGCGCCCACGTAGCCGTGGGTCGGCGGCGCTCGCAGCGTGCCGTCGGCGGCCACGGTGCCGGCGATGCGGCGTTTGCCGCTGGCGTCGAGGTCGCGGGCCTCGAGTCCGATCGCACGCACGGCGAAAGCCTGCGGCAGCGCCAGCTCCACGTCGTAACCGCCCTCGCGCTCACGCCAGAAGCCCTCGACGCGGATCGACGGCGGCAGTCCGTCTTCGCCGGCCACGCGCAGCGCGCCGGAGCCGCTGTTCGCCAGGCGCAGGCGCAGGTCGCCGGCGGGGCCGACCAGGCGCAGGTGCAGCCGGTCGAACTCCAGGTCGGCGGGCCAGTGCGCCTCGCCGCGCTGCACGCTGGCATCGTCCACCGACACCCACAGGTGCAGCCGGTCGTTCGTCTGCGCCAGCGCGGCGTGCAGCCAGGGCCGCGCGCCGCCGAAGGCCACCGGCGCTTCGGCCGCGCCTTGCCAGTCGCCGGCCTCGCCGTCGAGCCTCGGCGCATAGTCCAGTCGGTGCACGAACCAGCCCGGCCCACTCGCCGGCAGCCCGGCCGGACGCACCGCGATGCCGCGCGCCAGCGCTTCGGCCGACGCCAGCAGCGCCTGCTCCTGGCCCTGGCGCAGCAGCGTTTCCATCTGGCGCACGAACTGCCAGCCGGCCCAGGGCAGGGCCAGGATGGACAGCGCCACCAACAGCAGTTTCGTGCGCAGCGACATGCGCGCTCAGGCCCGCCAGCGGTAGCCGGCGCCGTGCACGGTGTCGATCTCGTCGAAGGCGGCATCGAGCGCCTGGAATTTCCGGCGGATGCGCTTGATGTGCGAAGTGATGGTGGCGTCGTCCACCACCACCTGGGCTTCGCGCATCAGCTGCTCGCGCGTCTTCACGTGCCCGGGGTAGCGCACCATCGCGTGCACCATCCAGAATTCGGTGACGGTGAGGCCCACGTCGCGGCCGTCCCAGGTGACGCGCATGCGCTCGAGTTCCAGCGTGAGCCCACGCAGCCGGAAAACCTGCTCTCGCGCCTGCGGCGCCGCCAGCGAATCGAGCCGCCGGAACAGCGCGTGGATGCGCGCGGTGAGCTGCGGCAGGCTGGTGTCCTTGCTCAGGTAGTCGTCGGCGCCCAGCCTCAGTCCCGAAATCACATCGAAATCGGAATCGCGCGCGGTCAGGAACAGGATCGGCAGCGTGGCCGAGCGTGCGCGCAGTTCGCGGCACAGGTCGAAGCCACCCTCGGGCTCGTCGCCCAGGCCCACGTCGATGATCACCAGGTCCGGCAGCTTCAGCGCGAAGGCGGCCTGCGCCTCGGCGCGGCTGGCGTGCGGCTGCACGCCGTAGCCGTGGCGGCGCAGCGCCTCGGCGTAGTTGGCGCGGATGGCGGGTTCGTCTTCGACGATGGCGACGGTGCGTGACATGGCGGCCAGCCTAGGCCAGCCACGCGGGGGCGGCAACGTGTTGCCCGCGAATTGCCACATTTCGCCATCGCCCTGCCCCGGGCCCGCCCCGGGCGGCGCCGGCGCGCGCGCTGGAATGGCCCTGCCACCCAGGAGAACCGCCATGAACCACCGCGAAACCCGCAAGCCCCGCCTGTTCCGATACCTGCGCCTGCCGCCGCCCGCGCTGCTGCGCGTGGTGCTGCTGCTGGCGGCGCTGTCGCCGGCCCTGGCCGCCGCGACGCGCGAGCCCGAGGGCCTGATGCTCCAGCGCGACGGCGAATGGGTGGCCACCCTGGCCATGGACACCACCGTGGACATGCAGGTGCGCGGCCTGNNCCTACCGCAACGATTCCAGCCAGTGGCGCGAGGGCCGCTACCTGCTGCCGCTGCCGGAAAACGCCGCGGTCGGCGCGCTCACCCTGCGCATCGGCGAGCGGCTGATCGAAGGCGAGATCCGCGAGAAGGAGGAAGCCCGCGCCGTGTACGAGGCCGCGGCCGCCGCCGGCCAGCGCGCCAGCCTGGTGTCGCAGAACCGCCCCAACCTGTTCCAGACCGCGGTGGCCAACATCGGCCCGGGCGAGGAAGTGGAAATCGAGGTGCGCTACTGGCAGCCGGTGGCCTTCAACGATGGCGTGTTCTCGCTGCACCTGCCGCTGACGCTGACGCCGCGCTACCTGCCGGCGCCGTCGCCTGAGACGGCCTTCGCCGCCTGGAACACGAGCGGCGCGGAGACCGTGCCGGAAGCGCTGCCCGCCGTGATGTCGGGCCAGGACGCCGGCGCCGCGCTGCCGCCCACGGTGGCGCTGACCGCCGAGATCGAACCGGGGCTGCCGCTGCAGCGGCTCGACAGCCCCACCCACGCGGTGACGGTGTCGGCCGACGGCCCCACCTACCGGGTCATGCTGGCCCACCTCGTCGAGGCCGGCGACCGCGATTTCGAACTGCGCTGGGAACCCGTGCCCAGCAAGGCGCCGCGCAGCGCCGTGTTCACCGACCGCGTCGGCGGCGAGGACTTCGCCCTGCTGATGCTGGTGCCGCCGACCCTGCCGGTGGCGCCGCTGCCGCGCGAGCTGGTGCTGGTGATCGACAACTCCGGCTCGATGTCGGGCGCATCCATGCAGCAGGCCATCGAAGCCGCCGACCAGGCGCTGGCGCGGCTGCGACCGGGCGACCGCTTCAACGTGGTGCGCTTCGACGACACCTTCGAGCTGCTGTTCGAGGCGCCGGTCGCGGCGGAGCCGGGCAACGTGGCCCGCGCCCGCGCCTTCGTACGCTCGCTGCAGGCCGAAGGCGGCACCGAGATGCTGCCGGCGCTGCGCGCGGCCTTCGCCGGCGAACCGGCGCCGGGTTTCCNNGACGAACTGCTGGCGCTGATCGAAACCACGCGCGGCGACGCGCGCCTGTTCCCGGTGGGCATCGGCAGCGCGCCGAACGGCCATTTCCTGCGCAAGGCCGCCGAAGCCGGCCGCGGCACGCAGACGCTGGTGCGCGACGTCAACGAGGTCGCGGCGAAGATGGACGCGCTGCTGGCGAAGCTCGACCACCCGGCCATGCGCGACATCCAGGTGGATTGGCCCGGCGCCGCCGACGCCTACCCGGCGCGCGTGCCCGACCTCTACCAGGGCGAGGCGCTGCAGGTGGTGGCGCGCCTCGACCGCCTTTCGGGCATCGCCACCGTGCGCGGCCTGACGCCGCAGCCGTGGGTGCGCCGCGTGCCGCTGGGCGCCGAATCGGCCACGCCGGCGCCGGGCATCGGCCGGCTGTGGGCACGGTCGCGCATCGACGGGCTCGAGGATGAAATCCGCCGCGGCGGCGACATCGAACGCCTGCGCCCGGCGGTGGTGGACGTGGCGCTGCGGCATGGACTGGTGAGCACGTACACCAGCCTGGTGGCCGTGGACCGCACGCCGGCGCGGCCGCAGGAAGAAAGCCTGGGCAGCACCCGCATGCTCAACGCCACGCCCGACGGCAGCCTGGCCTTCGCCCAGGGCAGCACCGGCTGGACCCGCGAACTGATGCTGGCCCTTGCGCTCGCGCTGGGCGCTGCCCTGCTGCTGCGCACGCGGAGCTGAGCCATGGCCACCCGCGTGCTCGCCTCGCTGCTCTGCCTTGCCCTGCTCTGCCTTCTGCGCCCCCACGACGCCTGACCCACCCCCTGTGGGAGCGGCTTCAGCCGCGAAGCCCTTCGCGAAAAGCTTCGCGACTGAAGTCGCTCCTACATAAGCAAGCCCCCACCTGAGACACCGCCATGGTCCTGATCATCGAACCCCGCGACACCTTCCCGCCGCCGGCGCCGGAGCCGGGCGCGCGCTCGACCGAACGGGCGCTGGCGCACATGCATTGGCACTTCGTGCCGGCCGACGCGAGCGCGCTGCTGCGCCGCCGGCCCTTCCCCCTGGTTTCCCCGACGACGGCGCAGGAGGCGCCGTGAAATCCGCCGTGTTCGCCACCGCATCAGGGACGCACCCTCGGGGCAAGGAAGCCCCACCATCCGCGGCGAAACGCCCTCGCCACCTGCGCGGCACGGCCGCCAGCGCGCGGCGCTGGCTGGCGAACGGGCTGCTGCTGGCGGCGCTGCTGCTCGCGGCGAACGCCGCCTGGCTTCCTGCGAAGGCGGCGCTGGCGCAGGTGCTGCTGCACGATTCCTGGCAACAGGCGCTGGCCGATGGCGGCGCGCACCGCCCCTGGCCCTGGGCCGACACGCACGCGGTGGCACGCCTGCACCAGCCGCGGCTGGGCATCTCGCAGGTGGTATTGGCGGGCGACAGCGGGCGGCCGCTGGCCTTCGGCCCCGGCTGGGCGGAATCAAGCGAGCGCCCGGGCGAACGCGGCACCACGGTGATCAGCGGCCACCGTGATACCCACTTCCGCTGGCTGCAGCACCTGCGCGATGGCGACCGCGTACGCCTGGAAACCACGAGCGGCCTGCGCGACTACGTGGTCGCCGGCCACCGCGTCGCCGATTCCCGCAGCGAACGCCTGTCCACCGCCCCCGGCCGCGACCAGCTCCTGCTTGTCACCTGCTGGCCCTTCAACGCCACCGCCCCGCGCGGCCCCCTGCGCTACGTCGTGACGCTGGTGCCTTCGCGGGCGGGGTGAAGATTTTTTTCTGCCACGGATTTACACGGATGAACACGGATAAGAGACACGGATAAGGCAAAAGCGAAATTCAAATTTTGAGTTCGCTTTACCCGTGTAAATCCGTGTTCATCCGTGTAAATCCGTGGCAAAAAATCAGACTCCACGCACCGCCGCGACCTCAGCGCGCATGCGGGAGATCACTTCCGCATAGTCCGGGGCGTTGAAGATGGCGCTGCCGGCGACGAAGGTGTCGGCGCCGGCGGCGGCGATTTCGCGGATGTTGTCGGCTTTCACGCCGCCGTCGATTTCCAGGCGGATGGGCTTGCCGAGTTTGTCGATGCGCTCGCGCACGCGCTTGAGCTTGTCGAGCGCCGAGGGAATGAAGGCCTGGCCGCCGAAGCCCGGGTTCACCGACATCAGCAGCACCAGGTCGAGTTCGGGCAGCACGTAGTCCAGCACTTCCACCGGCGTCGCCGGGTTCAGCACCAGGCCGGCCTGGCAGCCCTGGGACTTGATCAGCTGCACCGTGCGGTGCACGTGTTCGCTGGCCTCCGGGTGGAAGCTGATGAGGCTGGCGCCGGCCTTGGCGAAGTCGGGCACGATGCGGTCCACCGGCTTCACCATCAGGTGCACGTCGATCGGCGCGGTGACGCCGTGCTTGCGCAGCGCCTCGCACACCAGCGGGCCGATGGTGAGGTTGGGCACGTAGTGGTTGTCCATCACGTCGAAGTGCACCCAGTCGGCGCCGGCGGCGAGCACCGCGTCGACCTCCTCGCCCAGCTTGGCGAAATTCGCGGACAGGATGGACGGGGCGATGATGCAGTTCGACATGGGGGCCTCAGCGCTTGCTGCGCAGCTTCTGGATGCGGTCGTAGGCGGCGTTGATCTCGCCGGCCTTCTTCTCGGCCTGCAGGCGCAGGTCCTCGGCGGCACCGTTGAGCCGATCCGGGTGGTACTGGGTGATCAGGCGGCGGTAGGCGCGGTCGATCTCGGCCTCGCTGGCGTCGGCCGACAGGCCCAGCACGGCATACGGGTCGTACTGCTTCGGCCGGAACCAGCCCGCGTCGAAGGCGTGGCCGATGAGCAGGCCGATCAGCGCACCGGCCGGGTGGCCGCGCATCAGCGCCATGCCGGCGATGGCGCCCAGGACCTTGCCGTACCACCTCATGGCGCGGCCCCGGCGGCGAAGCCCGGCTGCGCGGCGTACCAGGCGGCCAGCGCCTCGATGTCGGCCGGCTGCAGCGAATTGGCCAGGCTGGTCATGGGCACGTGCTGGCGCTTGCCGCTGCGGTAGTCGCCCAGGGCGCGCTCGAGGTACAGCCGGTCCTGGCCGCCCAGGTGCGGCGTGCCGGGCGTGCGGCTGGTGCCGTCGGCGCCATGGCAGGCCATGCACAGGCCCAGCTTGGCGGGGCGCGCCATCGGGCCGGCGGCGGCCGCGGCCGCTGCGGTGGGAACGGGGGTGTCGCCGTCGGCGCAGGCCGCCAGCGGGGCCAGCACCAGGCCCAGGATCAGGGTGGGTCGGAACATGGCGCGATTCTAGCAGCGGGACGCCCCCGCGGGCCCCGGCGGCGTACAATGGCCGGCCCAGCTTCACGCCGTCGAGACGCCCGTGCCGACCACCCTGCATACCTCCGACCTGCCCGGCCTGAACCTGCTCCACCGCGGCAAGGTCCGCGACGTGTACGAACTCCCGGGCAAGCGCCTGCTGATGGTCGCCACCGACCGGCTCTCGGCCTTCGACGTGGTGCTGCCCGACCCGATCCCCGGCAAGGGCGAGATGCTCTGCCAGATCAGCAATTTCTGGTTCAACAAGACCGCGCACCTGGTGCCCAACCACCTCACCCACGAGGACGTGGCCGGCGTGCTGCCGCCCGGCACCGACGTGGCGCTGTACGCGCGCCGCTCGGTGGTCACCAAGCGCCTGCGCCCGGTGCCGGTGGAAGCCATCGCCCGCGGGTATCTCATCGGCAGCGGCTGGAAGGACTACCAGCGCACCGGCGCCGTCTGCGAAATCCGCCTCCCCACCGGCCTGCGCCAGGCCGAACAGCTGCCGCAGCCCATCTTCACGCCGTCGAGCAAGGCCGCCGTCGGCGACCACGACGAAAACATCAGCTTCGACACCATGGTCTCGCGCATCGGCGCCGAGCTGGCCGAACAGATCCGCGCCGCCACGCTGCAG
This sequence comes from Arenimonas sp., assembly GCA_003497545.1. Classification (GTDB taxonomy): domain Bacteria; phylum Pseudomonadota; class Gammaproteobacteria; order Xanthomonadales; family Xanthomonadaceae; genus Arenimonas. The sequence continues at coordinate 17,442 of DNNT01000304.1, forward strand.
ATCTACCAATTTGCCGCGGAATACGCCCTGGGCCGCGGCATCATCATCGCCGACACCAAGCTCGAGTTTGGCCTGGACGACAACGGCGTGCTGCATGTCATGGACGAGATGCTCACGCCCGACAGCTCGCGCTTCTGGCCGGCCGACCAGTACGAGGTGGGCATCAGCCCGCCCAGCTACGACAAGCAGTTCGTGCGCGACTACCTCGAGACCTTGGACTGGGACAAAACCGCGCCCGGCCCGCACGTGCCCGCCGAAGTGATCGAAGTCACCCGCGGCAAGTACGCCGAGGCCCTGGACCGGCTAGCCGACATCCGCCTGGATTGACGCCCCGGCGCGGGGCCGGCGCTATGATGTCCGCACTGCCCCCGTAGCCCGGAGTACGCCATGGCGACCTCGCCCGACCNNCCCGCGCCGGCCGATCGACCGCTGGCTGTCGAGTTATTCCGGCGACCACGTCAACGCCACCAACCAGGCCATCCACGTGGTCTGCGTGCCGGCCATCGTATGGTCGGTGACGGCCGCCTTCTGGCTCATCCCCGTGCCCGCGGCGCTGGCGCGCCCCGGCGCCTGGATGGCGCTGGCCATGTTCGCGGCCTGGCTGTGGTACTGGAAGCTGTCGCGCAAGCTGGCGCTGGGCGCGCTGGTGGCCTTCGTCGCCTTCGGCTTCATCAACCGGGCGCTGTGGGACGCGCTGGGCCCCGCGGGCCTGGGTTGGATCGCACTGGGGGTGTTCGTCGTGGCCTGGATCGGCCAGTTCATCGGCCACAAGATCGAAGGCCGCCGCCCCAGCTTCTTCACCGACCTCAAGTACCTGCTGGTCGGCCCGCTGTGGACGCTCGACAAACTCTACCGCAAGCTCGGCTGGAGCCACTGAAACGAGAAGGGCGCGAGGGCCAGTGGCCCCCGCGCCCCGGTCGACGCNNCGCCCGCCGCACCCAGCCCGATCACCACGCCCAGCACGATGCCGATGACGATGCCGAGCACCGTGGCGATCACCAGGTACAGCAACGACACCAGCAACGAACGCGCGTAGCCGATGGCGCGCCCGTCCGGGTGCCTGATGAGCCAGTTCACGCAGGCCGCGGTGATGAACAGGCTGGCCAACAGGCTCACCGCCATCGCGCCGAGCATGGCGCCCATCATCGTCGCCGCGGCCGCCGCGGCCGCTTCGCTGCCATCCATCGAGGGCAGCGCCGCACCGCCCACGCCCATCGCGGCGGAGACGACCATGTTCACCACGAAGCCGATGATGGCAGCCACCACCACCACCAGCAGCGAGCGGCCATAGCCGGGCGAGAAGCCCTCGACCATGCGCACCGACAGCTTCAGGATCAGCGCCGCCAGCAGCAGGCCGATCACCGCGATCACCAGGATGCCCACCAGGGCTCCGCCAATTGCAGCCATTTCCATTTCGAATCTCCCCATTCGTCTTGTTTGGTGCGCCATGCGCCCGGGGACTGTGACCGAGCGCGCGGGCCGGGGCAAGCCTTGCGCCCGCGGCGGGCCCCGAGGCGTGATAATGGCCCACCGTCCCTGCCGGTCTGCCCATGCCCCCGCGCGACATCCTGCTCGCCCTGCTGATCTGCCTGGCCTGGGCCGGCAATTTCCTCGGCTCCGCGCTGGCACTGCGCGAACTGCCACCGTTGCTGTTCTCGGCGCTGCGGCTGGCGCTGCTGGTGCTGATGCTGGGCGTGTTCCTGCGCCGCCCCGCGCCCGGTCAATGGCCGCGCCTGCTGGCCATCGCCACCTGCACCGGGGTGCTGCACTTCGGCCTGAGCTTCTGGGCACTGAAGCTGGCGGGCGACCTGTCGTCGCCCGCCATCGTGATGCAGAGCTACATCCCGATGTCGGTGCTGCTGGCCTGGGCGCTGCTGGGCGAACGCTTCGCCTGGCGCACCGGCACGGCGATCGCCATCAGCTTCGGCGGCGTGCTGGTGCTGGGCTTCGACCCGCTGGTGCTCGACAACCCCGCCTCGCTGTTCCTGATGCTGGCCTCGGCGTTTTTCCTGGCGCTGGCCACGGTGATGATGCGCGGCCTCACCGGCGTGACGCGTTACGGCATGCAGGCCTGGATCGCGGTGGTGGGCGTGGGACCGCTGCTGGCACTGAGCCTGTGGCTGGAACCGGGCGCGCTGGCGACACTGGGCGGGATCAGCGGCACGGCCTGGGCCGGCGTGGCCTATGCGGCCATCATGGCCTCGGTGATCGGCCACGGCCTGTATTACTCGCTGATCCAGCGCCACGCCGTGGCCCGCGTCATGCCCTGGCTGCTGCTGACGCCGGTGTTCGCCATGGCCCTGGGCATCGCCTTCTGGGGCGACCGCCCCGGCCCCAAGCTCTGGATCGGCGGCGCCATGACCCTGGCCGGCATCCTGCTCATCGCCCTGCGCAGCCAGGCCAAGGCGCGCCCGGCGCCCATCGCGGAAGAGCTGTGAAAATGGGGTCAGAGAACATTANNATGTTCTCTGACCCCATTTTTTGCTTCAAGGAAAAAGGCGGGCCGGAGCCCGCCTTCTTCCGTGCGACAAGGGAAGCCCGTCAGAGCTTGGGCACCCAGTCGTCCTTTTCGCGCGGGCGCAGCAGCCAGCGGCACAGGGCCGGCAGGAAGATGATGGCCGCCACCATATTCACCACGAACATGAAGGTGAGCATGATGCCCATGTCGGCCTGGAACTTCAGGTCGGAGAAGATCCACATCGCCACGCCCACCGCCAGCGTCAGCGCGGTGTAGAAGATCGCAATGCCGGTGGTCTTGAGCGCGATGAAGTAGCTCTCCGAGATGGTGCGCCCCTGCAGCATCGCCTCGCGCATGCGGGCGAAGATGTAGATGCCGTAGTCCACGCCGATGCCCACGCCCAGCGCCACCACGCAGAGCGTGTTGACCTTCATGCCGATGTCGAGCTCGACCATCAGCGAGTGGCCCAGCTCGGTCACCAGCACCAGCGGCAGCAGCACGCACAGCGCCGCCAGCGGGTTGCGGAAGCTCAGCCAGCACATCAGGAACACCGCCGCGTACAGCAGGTACAGGATGGTGTGCTCGGACGCCCGCACCGTGTCGTTGGTGGCCGCCATGACGCCCACGTTGCCGGTGGCCAGGCGCAGGTTCACCTGGTCGGAGGCGAAGGACGGGTCCTGCGCCGCCTGCTCGGCCAGGCGCACCTGCAGGTTGCCTTCGGTGTAGGCGTTGTTCTTCTCGCGGAAGTCCTTCACCGCCGCCACCACGCGGTCGATGGTGGTGGCCTGGTGGTCCGAGGTGAAGATGGTGATCGGCATCGCGCTGCAGTCGGAGTTGAGCAGGCCCGAGTCGGTCTCGAAGCTCTGCGTCGCCTGGCGCAGCGTGTCCGGGTCGCGCGGCAGTACGCGCCAGGCCACCGAGCCGTCGTTCCAGCCGGCGTTGACGATCTTGGCCGCCGCCGGCAGCGTGATCACCTGCTCGACGCCCTCGACGTTCTCCATGTGCCAGGCGAAGCGGTCGATCAGCTCCATCGCGGCGTAGGACGTGGTGCAGGCCGAGGGGCCGGCTTCGGCGATGACGTTGAGGATGTCCACGCCGAGCGCGAACTTCTCGCTGATCAGCACCGCGTCCTGGTTGTAGCGCGCGTCCGGGTGCAGCTCGGCCACGCCCTTCTGGGCGTCGCCGATCATCACCTTGTTGCCATGCTGCCAGGCGAAGAACCACACCGCCGCGCCGATCACGATGACCGCCATCGCGGCCGAGGGCTTGCTCAGGCGCGAAAGCGCCGCCCAGATGCGGTCGAAGCGGGTCAGCTGGCGCAGGCGGAACTCGCGCTTGCGGTCCAGGTTGCGCAGGCGGGTGTAGCTCAGCAGCACCGGCAGCAGCACCAGGTCGGTGAGGATGGTCAGGGCCACGCCCACGGTCGCGGTGATGGCCAGCTCGCGCACCATGTCGATGGGGATGACCATGATCGCGCCGAAGCCGATGCAGCCGGCCAGCAGCGCCACCGTGCCCGGCACCAGCAGCATGCGGAAGGACAGGCGCGCGGCCTCGAGCGGCTCCACCGCGTCCTTGGCGCGTGCGCGCAGTTCCTCGACCGTGCCCTCCTCCAGGCCGCCGAAGAAGATCTCGCCGCGGAAGCGGTTGATCATCTGCTCGCCGTGGCTGACCGCGATCGCGAAGATCAGGAAGGGCGTCAGCATGTTCATCGGGTCGATGCCGAAGCCCATCAGCTGCAGCGCGCCCAGCATCCACACCACCGACACCAGGGCCGCGGCCACGGTGAGCGAGGCCAGCTTGGCCGAGGTGGAGTACAGGAACAGCAGCAGCCAGGTGAAGGCGATGGTCAGCGCGAAGAACTTGATGACCGAGCGCGCGCCGTCGCTGATGTCGCCCACCATCTTGGCGAAGCCGATGATGTGGACGCTGTGGTTCTCGTCCTCGTACTTCTGCCGGATGGCCTCGAACTGGTCGGCCACCTGCTGGTAGTCGAGCTTGTTGGTGGCGCTTTCCGGGATCAGGTCGGCCCAGATCATCGCGCCCGAGAAGTCCTTGGCCACCAGCCGGCCGACGATGTTGGCCTTGATGATGTTGCCGCGGATCTGGTCGAAGTCCTCCGGCGTGGAGGCGAAGCCCTCGACGTTCGGGGGGAAGGTCTGCGGGNNTGACGTTGCCGCCGGACAGGCCGTCCTCGACCACCTCGATGAAGCGCACGTTCGGCGTGAACAGCGAACGGGCGCGGGCGTCGTCGGTGGCGTCGAGGTTGATCACCTCGTTGGTGACGTTCTCCAGCGTGGCCATGAAGGCCTGGTCGAGCATGTCGCCGTCCTTGGCGACCACGGCCACGAGCACGCGGTTGGCGCCGCCGAACTCGAGTTCGTAGTCCTGGAAGGTCTGCATGTACTCGTGCTGCAGCGGCACCTGCTTCTTGAAGCCGGCGTCCACCTTGAGCTGGCTGGCGAAGAAGAGCATCGCCACGGTGATGATCGCGAAGACCACCAGGATCAGCGGCCGGTTCGCGAACACCAGGTTTTCCGCGAGGCGGGNNGGGCGAACGGGCCGGGCTGGCTGTTGGGCAGGCTCATGTGATCTCCGTTACTGCGGGCGGTACAGGCCGGCGCCCTTGTCGCCAACCACGATGAAGCCGGCGTCGCCGGCCGGCAGGACGCCGGTGAGGTTCGGCGTTTCGCCGCTGGCCATTTCGAAGCTGGTTGCCGCGAACGGCGTGCCGGTGCCCGGGCGGGTCAGCACGACGCCGTTGGCGCCGACCAGGATGGCGCCGCCGTTGGGCAGCGCGTGGCCACCCAGCAGGCTGGTGCCGACGCCGGTTTCCACCGCCGTCCAGGTGTCGCCCAGGTCCATGGACTCGAGCACGTTGCCGCGCAGGCCGAAGGCCAGCAGGTGGCCGGCGTCCCAGGCCAGGATGCCGAACATCGAACCTTCGTACGGCAGGCGCTTGCGTTCCCAGGTCTGGCCGCCGTCGCGCGAGCGGAAGAAGGCACCGCGCTCGCCGGCGATCACCAGCGCGCCGCCGGCATCCTGCGCGATGGCGTTGAGGTGCGGGTCGGCCTCGGCGTCGAGCTCGAGGTCGGAAGCGTCGAAGGTCCAGTCGTCGCCTTCGCCGGCGTCGTCGGCGG
>DNNT01000026.1 GCA_003497545.1 Arenimonas sp.
CGCCGCCGGCCAGGCGGTGGAGGCGCCCGAGTCGGTGGTCGCGCTGGTCGAGCGCGCCAAGCCGCTGTCGGAAGCCACCGAGGGTCTGTTCGACCCGGCCGTCGGCGGCCTGGTGGCGGCCTGGGGTTTCCACACCTCCACCTTCCCCATCCAGTCGCCGGCGCCCACCGCCGACCAGCTGCGCGCTTGGCGCGAACAGCGCCCGCGCATCACCGGCGTGCACGTGGACGGCCACCGCCTGTCCACCGACAACCCGCGCACCCAGCTCGATTTCGGCGCCATGGCCGAAGGCGTGGCCAGCGAAATGGTGCTGGCCATCCTGCGCCGCCACGGCGTGCACGACGCGCTGGTGAACATGGGCGGCGACGTCACCGCCCTGGTCGGTGAAGGCGGCCGCCCCTGGCGGGTGGAGCTGCGCGACCCGTTCGGCGGCCGGCTCGGCGGCGTCGAGCTGCGCGACGGCGAGGCGCTGTTCAGCACCGGCAACTACAACCGGTTCCGCCAGTCGCAGGCCGGCGCGCGCCTGGGCCACATCCTCGACCCGCGCACGGCGCAGCCCGCCCGCGGCGCGGCATCGGTGGTGGTGCTGCACCCGGACCCGGTGCTGGCCGACGTGGCCGCCTCGGCGCTGTTCGTGGCCGGCCCCTCGGGCTTCGAGCGGCTGGCGCGCCGGCTGCGCCTGGGCTGCGCGATGATGCTCACCGACGAAAACGAACTGCTCGTGACCACCGCCATGGCCGCCCGCGCCACCCTGCTGCGCGACCCGGTGCCGCTGGGCCCGCCGCTCGACCTGGGCGAAGACTGCGTCGGCCGCTGATCAGGCCCTGGGCGGATCCCGGAAGCACAGCGCGGCTTCCGGCCGGTGGATGGCGAAGCCCTGGGCGTAGTCCACGCTGAGCCCGCGCAGCAGGTCGCGCGCGCGCTCGTCGGCCACCCATTCGCCGATCACCTGCAGGCCCAGCTGGTGGCCGATGTCGGTGACCGCGCGCACGATCGAATAACTCACCGGGTCGGTTTCGATGTGGCGGATGAAGCTGCCGTCGATCTTGATGAAATCCACCGGCAGGTTCTTCAGGTAGCCGAACGAGGCCATGCCCGAACCGAAGTCGTCGAGCGAGAACTTGCAGCCCGCGGCGCGCAGGCGCTGCATGAACTCCACCGCCCGCGCCATGTTGCTAACCGCCGCCGTCTCGGTGATCTCGAAGCAGATGCGCTGCGGCGACACGCCGTGCACCTCCAGCGCCTGCAGCACGAAGTCGGCGAAGGCGTTGTCCTCGAAGGTGGGGCCCGAGAGGTTGATGGCGCAGAGTTTGATCGCCTTGCCCGAGGGGTGCAGGCGGTTGAAGTTCGCCAGCGTGGTTTCCACCACCCAGCGGTCGAGCTGCGGCATCAGGCCGAAGCGCTCGGCCGCCGGGATGAAGGCACCCGGCGGCACCAGCGCGCCGTTTTCGTCGCGCAGGCGCACCAGCATCTCCACGTGCACGCCCTCGGTGCGCTCGCCATGCCACAGCGGCGCCAGCTCCTGGAAGTGCAGCAGGAAGCGCCCGTCGGACAGGGCCTGGCGGATGCGGCCGGCCCACTCCATCTCGCTGCGGCGCTGGGCGGTGGCGGAATCGTCCTCGGAGAACAGGTGCACGCGGTTGCGGCCGCGCTCCTTGGCCATGTAGCAGGCGGTGTCGGCGTGCGCCAGCAGCACGCGCTGGCTGAGCCCGGGCCCGCGCAGCATCACCACGCCGATGCTGGCGCTGATGGTGTAGTTGCGCTGCTCCCAGCCGAACACGTAGCCGTCGATCTCCAGCCGGATGCGTTCGGCCAGCGCCATGGCGCGGGTTTCGTCGCTGTTCTCGAGCAGGATGGCGAACTCGTCGCCGCCCAGGCGGCCCACCACCGCCTCCTCCGGCAGCAGGCCCGCCAGCAGCGTCGCCAGCTGGGCCAGCAACTGGTCGCCGGCGTAGTGGCCGGAGGTGTCGTTGATCAGCTTGAACTGGTCCAGGTCCATGTACAGCAGCGCCCAGGCCGGGCCGCCGGCGTCGAGCGCGGCGATGGCGGCGTCGATGCGGCGCTCGAACTCGCGGCGGTTGTACAGGCTGGTGAGCGAGTCGTGGCTGGCCTGGTAGCTCAGCTCCTCGCTCAGCACCCGCAGTTCGGTGATGTCGTTGGCCACCGCCAGCAGGTGCGGCTGGTCGCCGACCGTGATGCTCGACACCGACAGCGTCGCCCAGAACGAGGCCTGGTTCGGGCCGTGCAGGCGCGCCGATTCGTTGATGATGCCGTCCGGCGAGCCGGCCAGGCTGGCCACGCGCGCACGCAGCGTGGGCTCCTCGATCAGGTCGGCCAGACGCACGCCGGCCAGGTCGTCGGCGATGCCGAAGCGGTCGCGGCAGGCCTGGTTGGCGTAGACCAGCGCGTTGTCGTCGGCGCGGGCCAGCATCACCAGCGCCGGCAGCAGTTCGTTGAGCGCGCGGAAGCGCTCCTCGCTTTGCCGGAACTGCGCGGCCATGTCGCCCGCCAGTGCCAGCGCCCGGGCCCGGGTGCCGGCGATGGACCAGGCCAGGGTGGCCAGCAGCAGGCTCGCCAGCACGCCGATGCCGAAGGTGAGCGCCGGCAGCCAGTCCGACGGGTCGGCCACCGCCCGCGGGTGCGCCTCGATGCGCCAGGTGCGGCCGCCGTAGGCCAGTTCGTGCGTGTAGGTCGCGGCTCCCGCGGTCGCCGGCGCGGGCGCCTGGCCGTCGTCCTCGTCCACGTACAACAGGTCGCGGGCGCCGTCGGTGACGTCCAGCACCTCCACCGAGAAGCGCTCGCGCGTTTCCGCGGGCAGCGCATCCGAGATCAGCCGGCTGACCCGGAACGAGGCCGCCAGCGAACCCACCTCGCGGCTGCGCCGCTCGTTGAGGTCACGCGGCGGCGGTCCGCTGCTGAACACCGGCAGGCGGATCGTCACGCCGTCGCTGGGGCCGGGCATGCCGGCGCGCTGGACCAGCTGGAAGGGCGCCGACATCACCGGCCGGTCGGCGTCGCGGGCGAAGCGCGCCGCGGCCAGGTTGGCCGGCTGGGTGGCGATGTCGAGTCCGAACAGCATGTCGTTGCCGGCGCGCGGCGCGGCCAGGGTGGTGATGTAGTGCTCGCGCCCGTCCGGCGCGGCGTCCGGCGCCGGCCGGTCCGTGCGCAGCGAGAACGCCATCGCCTGCAGGCTGGGGAACTGCTCCCGCGGCCGCAGGTTGGCGTAGATGGCCTCGAATTCGGCCGGCGTCACTTCGTCGGACGACAGGAACAGTGCCTGCACCGAACGCACCAGCAGGCCGCAGGTCTGCAGCTGCGATTCCACCGCCTCGAAACTGCGCTCGGCCAGGCGGTCGAGCCGCACCCGGTCGGCACGCGAGAGCGCGTCGTGGTGCATGGCGGCGGCGAGCACGCTCAGGGCCAGGCCCACCAGCAGGGCGCCGAGGCTCCACAACCAGGTCGGCTGGCCCAGGAACCCCCCGTCTTTGCGCTGCTTCAGCAATCGCCTCTCCTGCGCCCCTGCCGCCGTTTGCGGCAGAATCCGGGTTTCGACCCCGCGAACGGAAGCCCCCATGACCCCCACCGATGCCGTCCATCTATATCGTGCGCACCTGTCCACAATCAAGGCGCGCGCGGACCAGGCACTGGTGAAGGCCGGCTTCGACCACCTGGTGGTCGCGTCGGGCGTCGAGAAGTACGAATTCCTCGACGACCGGCCCTACCCGTTCAAGCCCAACGCCCAGTTCAAGGCCTGGCTGCCGCTGACCCGGCACCCGCACTGCTGGATCGCCTACACCCCGGGCCGCAAGCCGGTGCTCGCCTACTACCAGCCCGACGACTACTGGCACGTCCCGCCGGCCGCGCCCGAAGGCGCCTGGGTCGATGAATTCGACATCCGCGTCATCTCCGACCCCGCCGAAGCCGCCCGCCACCTGCCCGGCGGCGGCCGCGTCGCCATCCTCGGCGAAGCCGACGCCGCCCTGCCCGGCTTCGAGCCCAACAACCCCAAGGTCGTGCTCGATTACCTGCACTACCACCGCGCCTACAAGACGCCTTACGAACTCGACCGCATGCGCGCCGCCCAGCGCCGCGCCGTGCCCGGCCACCTGGCCGCCCGCCAGGCCTTCCTCGACGGCGGCTCCGAGGCGCAGGTCCACGCCGCCTACCTCGCCGCCGCCGGCCACACCGACCTCGACCTGCCCTACACCAACATCGTCTGCCTCAACCAGAACGGCGCCACCCTGCACTACCAGTTCAAGGAGCTGCAGGCCCCCGCCGAATCGCGCTCCCTGCTCATCGACGCCGGCGCCGAAGTCGACGGCTACGCCTCCGACATCACCCGCACCTGGGCCCGCCACGACGGCGCCTTCGCCGAACTCGTCGCCGCCGTCGACGCCGAGCAGCAGGCCCTGTGTGGCCGCGTCCGGGCCGGCACCGACTACCGCGACCTGCACCTCGAGTGCCACCTGCGCCTCGGCGGCGTGCTGCGCAGCCTCGGCATCGTCGACATGGACCCCGGCGACATGCTCGCCACCGGCCTCACGTCCACCTTCTTCCCGCACGGCCTGGGCCACCCCATCGGCCTGCAGGTGCACGACGTCGCCGGCTTCAGCGACGAGGACGGCCAGCTCATCCCGCGCCCCGCCGGCCACCCCTACCTGCGCATGACCCGCACCCTGGCCCCCGGCATGGTCGTCACCATCGAACCCGGCCTGTACTTCATCCCCACCCTGCTCTCCAGGCTCAAGGCCACGCCGCAGGCCAAGGCCGTGGACTGGGCCAAGGTCGAAGCCCTGCTGCCCTTCGGCGGCGTGCGCATCGAGGACGAAGTCCACTGCACCGAATCCGAGCCCGAAAACCTCACCCGCGACGCCTTCGCCGAAGCCGCGTAAGCGCCAAGAAATCCGCCCAAATCGCCCCACCGGCCCGAAAGGACCGGTGGGGCCGTCGTGCGCGCGGCGGCCCCTCGCCACGACCGATCCCGGCACAAAGCAGGCAGGAAAACCGCCGGTTTGGTAGCATTCAAGCCATCCCAAACCGCCGCCAGCCCGACCGAAAGTCGGGCGCAACCCATTGAGCCCCATGGAAAAGAGCTTCGAACCCCAGACCTTCGAAACCAAGTGGTACGCCCATTGGGAGGCCAGCGGCTGCTTCCGGCCCAGCGGCAAGGGCCAGCCCTACACCATCATGCTGCCGCCCCCGAACGTCACCGGCACCCTGCACATGGGCCATGCGTTCCAGCACACCCTCATGGACGCGCTCGTGCGCTACCACCGCATGAAGGGCTACGACACCCTCTGGCAGGTCGGCACCGACCACGCCGGCATCGCCACCGAGATGGTCGTCTCGCGCAACCTCGCGCTCGAAGGCAAGGGCGAAACCCGTGATTCCCTCGGCCGCGACAAGTTCATCGAGAAGGTCTGGGAGTGGAAGCAGCACTCCGGCGACACCATCACCCGGCAGATGCGCCGCATGGGCGCCTCCGGCGACTGGAGCCGCGAAACCTTCACCATGGACGAAGGCCCCAGCCAGGCCGTCGTCGAAACCTTCGTGCGCCTGTTCGAAGAAGGCCTGATCTACCGCGGCCAGCGCCTGGTCAACTGGGACCCCGTGCTCAAGACCGCCATCTCCGACCTCGAGGTCGTGAGCGAGGAAGAGGACGGCAAGCTCTGGTCCATTTCCTACCCGCTCGCCGACGGCAGCGGCGCCCTCGTCGTCGCCACCACCCGCCCCGAAACCATGCTCGGCGACACCGCCGTGATGGTGCACCCCGACGACGAGCGTTACACCCACCTCGTCGGCAAGACCGTGCGCCTGCCGCTCAGCGACCGCGAGATCCCCATCATCGCCGACGACTACGTCGATCGCGAGTTCGGCACCGGCGTCGTCAAAATCACCCCCGCGCACGACTTCAACGACTACGCCGTCGGCCAGCGCCACGAGCTGCCGCTGATCAACATCCTCACGCCCGAAGCCGCCATCAACGGCAACGCGCCGGAAAAGTACCGCGGCCTCGACCGCTACTCCGCGCGCAAGGCCGTGCTCGCCGACCTCGAGGCCCTGGGCCTGCTGGTCGAGGAAAAGAAGCACAAGCTGCAGGTGCCGCGCGGCGACCGTACCGGCCAGGTGATCGAGCCCTACCTCACCGACCAGTGGTTCGTGCGCATGGAAAAACTCGCCGAGCGCGGCCTCGAACTGGTCGAGAACGGCTCCGTGCGCTTCGTGCCCGAGAACTGGATCAACACCTACCGGCACTGGATGGGCAACATCCAGGACTGGTGCATCAGCCGCCAGCTCTGGTGGGGCCACCGCATCCCGGCCTGGTACGACGCCGCCGGCAAGGCCTACGTCGGCCGCAGCGAGGAAGAAGTGCGCGCCGCGCACGGCCTGGCCGCCGACGTCGCGCTCACCCGCGACAGCGACGTGCTCGAAACCTGGTTCTCCTCGGCCCTGTGGTCGCACAGCACGCTCGGCTGGCCCGACCCGAAGGCCATGGGCGAGCGCGGCTTCCATACGCGCCTGCCCACCTCGGTGCTGGTCACCGGCTTCGACATCATCTTCTTCTGGGTCGCCCGGATGATCATGATGACCGACCACTTCACCGGCCACGTGCCGTTCAAGGACGTCTACATCACCGGCCTGGTGCGCGACCGCGACGGCCAGAAGATGTCGAAATCGAAGGGCAACGTGCTCGACCCCATCGACATCATCGACGGCATCAGCGCCGACGCCCTGGTCGCCAAGCGCACCACCGGCCTGATGAAGCCCACCGACGCGCCCAAGATAGAAAAGGCCACGCGCAAGGAATACCCCGAGGGCATCCCGGCCTTCGGCGCCGACGCGCTGCGCTTCACCTTTGCTTCGCTGGCCACCCACGGCCGCGACATCAAGTTCGACCTGGCCCGCTGCGAGGGTTACAAGAACTTCTGCAACAAGCTCTGGAACGCCGCCCGCTTCGCGCTGATGAACTGCGAAGGCTTCAGCGCCAGCGGCGCGCCGCAGCCGCGCACCGATGCCGAGCGCTGGATCCTCGACCGCCTGCAGCACACCCTGCGCGAGGTCGAGGAAGGTTACGCCGGCTACCGCTTCGACCTGGTGTCGCAGGCGCTGTACGAGTTCGCCTGGAACGAGTTCTGCGACTGGTTCCTGGAACTGGCCAAGCCCGCGCTCACCGGCGACGACGCCGCCGCGGCCGACAGCACCCGCCACACCCTGCTGTTCGTGCTCGAGTCGCTGCTGCGCGCCCTGCACCCGCTGGTGCCCTTCGTCACCGAGGAAATCTGGCAGGCCGTGGCGCCCAAGCTGGGCATCGCCGGCGACAGCGTCAGCACGCAGCCGTGGCCGTCGCTCGACGAAACCCAGCGCAACCCGGCCGCCGCCGCCGACATCGAATGGCTCAAGGCCGCCGTCACCCAGCTGCGCTCCATCCGCAGCCAGATGAACATCGCGCCCTCGAAGGCCGTGCCCCTGCTGCTGCAGGACGGCGAGGCCGCCGACCGTGCGCGCATCGAGCGCCATGCGCCGGCGCTGAAGTTCCTGGCCCGGGTCGAGTCGATTGAATGGATCGCCGGCGAAGCCCCGGCGGCGGCCGCGGCGGTTCTCGGTTCGCTCAAGCTGCTGATCCCGCTCGAGGGCCTGATCGACCTGGGCGCCGAGAAGGCGCGACTGGACAAGGAGCTCAAGCGCATCGCCGGCGAACTGGCCAAGTGCGAGGCCAAGCTGGGCAATCAAACCTTCGTGGCCAACGCCCCCGCCGCCGTGGTGGAGCAGGAGCGCGCCCGCCTGGCCGACTGGGCCAACCAGCACGCCGCCCTGCAGGCCCAGCGCGCCAAGCTCGGCGCCTAGGGCGGCCAGTCGCGGCCGGGGGGCAGGAGCTCCATGGCCATGACGATGGCGTCCTCGCGGCCCTTTTCGGCCGGGTAGTAGTTCGGCCGCAGGCCGATCTCGTTGAAGCCGAAGTCGCGGTAGAGGTTGATGGCGCGCGGGTTCGAAGGCCGCACTTCCAGGAACACCTGGTGCGCGTGGTGCCAGCGCGCCAGGTCCACCAGCCGCGCCAGCAGGCGGCGGCCGTGGCCGCGGCCCTGGTATTCGGGCGCGATGCACACGTTGAGGATGTGCGCCTCGCCGGCCGCGGCGCTGAGCACGCCGTACCCCAGCAGCTTGGCGCCGGCCTCCAGCACCCAGCACTGGTGCCCGGCGCGCAGGCAGTCGCGGAAGATGCCGGGCGTCCAGGGGAAGGGATAGGCGCGCTTCTCGATGTCGGACACCGCGTCCACGTCCACCTGCTTCATCGGCCGCATCTGCGCGGCGTCGGCGGGACGTGCGTTCATCGCGGCTCAGCGGGCGCGGCGCAGCGCCCGCAGGCGCGCCCAGAGCGCGCGCTTGGCGGCCGCGTCGGCGCGCAGTTGCTCCCACGGGGGAAGCGGCAGGCCGGCCAGGTCGTCGCGGCGCGCGGCGCGGCGCAGCGCCTTCAGCAGCGGCCCCTCGGGCAGCGGACCCGCCATGGCCGGCGACGCGTGCGCGGCGGGCGTGCCGGCCGGGCGGTAGAGCGTGTAGCCCATCGCCGAGAGCATGGCCCGCTGCGCCGGATTCCAGCTCATGCCGCGGCCTTCTTCCGGCGCGCAAGCGCCCACAGGCCATACGCCGGGCCCGACAGCGCGTACACCAGCGCCAGCGCGAACAGGCCCTTGGCCTGGGCGATGAACAGCACGGCGATGGTGACCACCACCAGCGCCATCACGAAAAACGGCACCCGGCCGCCCTTCGGGAAACCCTTGAAGCTGAAGTACTTCACCCGGCTCACCATCAGCAGGCCGGCCGCCACCGTCACGCCCAGCGCCAGCCAGCGCAGGCCCCNNCCCTGGCCGCCGTAGCCGAAGGTGTTCATGGCCCAGACGAAGGACACCACCAGGCCGGCCGCGGCCGGGCTGGCCAGGCCGATGAAGAAGCGCTTGTCGGTGGAGCCCACCTGGGTGTTGAAGCGCGCCAGGCGCAGCGCGGCGCAGGCGGCATACAGGAAGGCGGCGGCCCAGCCCACCTTGGCCAGCACCGGGCCGTCGGCGCGGAAACCCACCAGGGCCCAGTGGTACATCACCAGCGACGGCGCCATGCCGAAGCTGACCAGGTCGGCCAGGGAGTCGTACTGCACGCCGAAATCGCTGGTGGTGCCGGTCATGCGGGCCACCCGGCCGTCCAGGCCGTCGAACAGGGCCGCCACGAACACCGCGATGCACGCGTTCTCGAAGTTGCCGCTGGCCGCGGCCAGGATGGCGTAGAACCCGGCGAACAGCCCGCCCGTGGTCAGCAGGTTGGGCAGCAGGTAGATGCCGCGGNNCCCGCCATGTCCCGCCACGTCCTGCTGCTCGCCCTGTCCGCCGCCCTGATGCCGGGCCTGGTTTCCGCCGAGGACACCACGGTCTACAAGTCCAAGGGCGCCTCCGGCGAAACCGTGTATTCCCAGATCGAAACCGAGGACGCCCAGGCGCACCGCGTCGGCACCTCCGAGCCCGACGCGCCGCCGGCCGCCACCGCCGAGGCCCCGGCCAAGAGCCCGGCCGAGCAGGCCTGCGACCGCGCCAAGGCCAACTACGAGCTGCTGGCCTCGGACAAGCGCGTGCAGTTCGACCGCGACGGCGACGGCACCCCGGAGGAAATGAGCGCCGAGGAGCGCGCCAGCAACCGCGACATGGCCAAGCGCCAGATGGACGCCTACTGCGCCCAGCCCGCCGAAGGCCAGTAAGCCGCGCCACGGGGGGCCGGGCGGCCGTTACAATGGCCGACCCACCCAAGCGGCCCGGTTCCCCCGATGCGTCTTTCCCAGTTCCACCTCAATACCAGCAAGGAAACCCCCGCCGACGCAGAAGTCGTCAGCCACCAGCTGATGCTGCGCGCCGNNGGCCTGCGCGTGCTGCGCAAGGTGGAGGCCATCGTGCGCGAGGAAATGGACCGCGCCGGCGCCATCGAGATGCTGATGCCCTCGATCCAGCCGCGCGAGCTCTGGGAGGAAACCGGCCGCTGGGAGAAGTTCGGCGGCCAGCTGCTGAAGATCAAGGACCGCAAGGACGGCGAGTTCTGCTACGGCCCCACCCACGAGGAAGTGGTCACCGACTTCGCCCGCAACGAGCTGCGCAGCTACAAGCAGCTGCCGGTCAACTTCTACCAGATCCAGACCAAGTT
>DNNT01000114.1 GCA_003497545.1 Arenimonas sp.
GAGCCTCTCTACGGCTACCAGATCGCCAAGCGCCTGGAGCAGACCGGCGACCCGCTGCTGGGCGGCAAGCAGAGCGCGCTCTACCCGGTGCTGCACAACCTCAGCGCCGCGGGGCTGGCCGAGAGCCACGTCGAGCCGTCCGTCAGCGGCCCGCCGCGCCGCTATTACCGCATCACCACGCTGGGCAGGCAGGTGCTGGCCGAATGGGCCGGCGCCTGGCGCACCACCCGCGACTCCGTCGATTCCGTGCTGGAAGGAAACCTGCGATGACCGCCGCCACCCCGAAAACCATCCCCGAATACCTCGAGCAGCTGCGCGCCGCGCTGCGCGACGCCGACCCCGCGCTGGTGCAGGACGCGCTCTACGACGCCGAGGAATACCTGCGTTCGGAGCTGGCCGAAAACCCCGGCACCGACGAAGCCACGCTGCTGGCGAACATCGCCACCACCTACGGCGCGCCGGAGGAAGTGGCCGACATCTACCGCGACACCGAGGTGCAGGTGACCCAGGCCCTGCGCACGCCGCCGCCGCGCCCGCGACGCGGACTGCTCGGCCGGTTCTTCGGCGTCGCCGCCGATCCGCGCGCGTGGACGGCGATGTTCTACATGCTGCTGTCGCTGGCCACCGGCATCGTCTACTTCACCACGGTGGTGACGGGCCTGAGCGTGTCGGCTGGTTTCGCCATCCTCATCATCGGCATCCCGGTGTTGATCCTTTTCATCGGCCTGGTGCGCCTGCTTTCGCTGGTCGAAGGCCGGATCGTCGAGGTGCTGCTGGGCGAACGCATGCCGCGCCGGCCGCTCTACGTGGGCCGCGGCCAGCCCTGGCTCACGCGCGTCGGCGCGATGTTCACCGACCCGCGCACGTGGTCCACCATGCTTTACATGCTGCTGATGATGCCGCTGGGCACGGTGTACTTCACCGTGGTGGTGACGGCGCTGTCGGTGTCGCTGGGGCTGGTGTTCGGAGGCGTCGCCGGAATGCTGCACCTGGCCGGCCTGCCGGACCACTGGTTGATGTGGGACGGCGTCATCGTCACCCCGTGGCCGGGCCTGCTGCCGCTGCTGGTGCTGCTGGGCGTGCTGGGCTTCTTCGTCACGCTGCACCTGTCGCGTGGCATCGGCGTGCTGCACGGCCAGCTGGCCAAGCACCTGCTCGTCAAGACCGCCCAGCACTGATTCCCGCCGGGCGTTGCAGGAGCGGCTTCAGGCCAGCAGCAGGGTCCAGGCCAGGCCCCACAGCGCCTGCACCACGAGCGCCAGGATGGCCAGCGAAGAGAGCGCGAAGGCCGGGCCGCGGTTGCCGGCCGGGTCCAGGTAGGCCTTCACGTACCACACGCGCGCCAGCAGCCAGGCCGCGCCGAAGGCGGCGCTCAGCCAGGGCTGGCCGAAGGCGGCCGCGGCCCACAGCGCCGGCAGGAACATCAGCGCCGATTCCTGGGTGTTCATCTGCACCCGGAAGGCGCGCTCGAAGCCTTCCGGTCCCTGCGTGGCCGGCGCCTTCACGCCATGTTTGCCACGGGCGCGGCCAACCAGGCCCATGGTGGTCATCAACAGCAGCACGGTGAGCACGGTGACGAGGGCGACGAGGGGATGCATGCGGGGCTCCGCGGTGGACGAGCGCGCACTGTAGCGGATTGCGGTAGGGTGGCGGCCTGACCGCGACACCGGAGCCCGACGATGTCCGATCCCCTGGCCCAGCCACTGCG
Organism: Arenimonas sp.; assembly: GCA_003497545.1. Taxonomy (GTDB): domain Bacteria; phylum Pseudomonadota; class Gammaproteobacteria; order Xanthomonadales; family Xanthomonadaceae; genus Arenimonas. The sequence goes on from DNNT01000114.1 coordinate 1,709, forward strand.
ACTGCCCTGCGGCGCCGTGCTCGGCAACCGCCTGTGCAAGGCGGCCATGACCGAAGGCCTGGGCGATTCGCGCCTGCGCGCCACCGCCCGCCACGAACGCCTCTACGAAGCCTGGAGCGAAGGCGGCGCCGGCCTGCTGGTCACCGGCAACGTGATGATCGACCACCGCGTGCTCGAGCGCCCCGGCAACGTCGCCATCGACCCGGGGTTCGCGCCCAGCGTGGACGCCGAGGCACGCGCCCGGCTGCGCGCCTGGTCCGCTGCCGGAACGCGCGGCGGCAACGCGCTGTGGATGCAGGTGTCGCACGCCGGCCGGCAGTCGCCGCGCTACGTCACGCGCCAGCCGGTGGGGCCGTCCGACGTGCAGCTCGACCTGCTTGGCAACTACGCCCGGCCGCGCGCGCTGCGCGAGGACGAGATCCTGGCGCTGGTGAAACGTTTCGCCGAGGTGGCGGTGATCGCGCGCGAGACCGGTTTCACCGGCGTGCAGGTGCACGGCGCCCACGGCTACCTGCTGTCGAGTTTCCTTTCTCCGGTCACCAACCGGCGCACCGACGCCTGGGGCGGCCCGCTGGAGAACCGCGCGCGTTTCCTGGTCGAGGTGGTGCACGCGGTGCGCAAGGCGGTCGGCGCCGATTTCCCGGTGTCGGTGAAGCTCAACTCCGACGACTTCCGCAAGGGTGGCTTCAGCCACGCCGACTGCCTGGGCGTGGTGCAGCTGCTCAACGGTGAAGGCATCGACCTGCTGGAGATTTCCGGCGGCAACTACGAACAGCCGCGCCTGCTCGGCCTCGGCGGCCGCGACGGCGACGCGGTGGAAGTGCGCCCCAGCACCCGCGTGCGCGAGGCGTATTTCCTCGACTACGCCGCCGCCATCCGCCGCGTGGCGACGATGCCGCTGATGGTCACCGGCGGTTTCCGCACCCGCGCCGGAATGGAAGCCGCGCTCGCCAGCGGCGACACCGACGTGATCGGCATCGGCCGCCCCTTCTGCACCCACCCGGACGTGGCGCGCCGCCTGCTGGCCGGCGAGATCGACGAACTGCCGGCCTTCGAACACCAGCTGCACCTGCGTCCGCGCGGCCGGCTTTCGCCTGCCAGCCCCTGGCTCGCGGCGAAGATGGTGAACGTGCTCGGCGCGCAGGGCTGGTACTACCACCAGATGGAGCGCCTGGCCGACGGCCGGCCGATCGAGCCGCGCCGCGGCATGGTGCGCTCCTTCGCGCGATACTGGTGGAACGACCTGACCCGCGCCGCCACGCTGCAGCGCCGAGGAGCCACGCCATGACCCACGATCCCCTGCACGGCGACGAGCCCATGACCGACGAAGCGGTGGTCGCCGCTACCCGCGAATGGCTGGAGAAGGCCGTGATCGGCCTGAACCTGTGCCCCTTCGCCAAGGCCGTGCACGTGAAGCGGCAGGTGCGCTACGTGGTCAGCCAGGCCACCGACGAGGAAGGCCTGCTCGATGACCTGCTGCACGAACTGCAGCTGCTGGCCTCGGCCGACCCGGGCGACATCGAGACCACGCTGCTGATCCACCCCTACGTGCTGGCCGATTTCCTCGACTACAACGACTTCCTCGACATCGCCGACGCGGCCGTGGAGGAGGTGGGCCTGGACGGCGTGCTGCAGGTGGCCAGCTTCCACCCGAAGTACCAGTTCGCCGACAGCGACCCGGACGACATGGGCAACTACAGCAACCGCGCGCCTTACCCCACGCTGCACCTGCTGCGCGAGGAAAGCGTGGACAAGGCGGTGGCGGCCTTCCCGGACGCCGACCGCATCTACGAGGCCAACATCGAGGCCTTGCGCAAGCTGGGCCCCGAAGGCTGGAAGGCGCTCTGGCGCAAGTAGCTCAGAACGCGTCGGCCGGCATCGCCATCAGCGTGGGCGCGCCGGCGCGGGCCTCGCGGAAACGCTGCTCCACCTCGGGCAGCAGCCAGGCGAAGTAGAAGCGCGCGGTGGCCAGCTTGGCCGCGTGGAACTCGTCGTCCTTGCCCAGCGCCAGTGCCGCCATGCGCGCCCACAGCCAGGCGAAGCACAGGTGGCCGGTGATGCGCAGGTAGGGCACCGAGGCGGCGCCGACTTCGTTCGGATCGGCCTTGGCCTTCGCGGCGATTTCCTGGGTGAGCGCCACGGTGTCGGCCAGCAGCTTCGCCAGTGGCGCGGTGAATTCGGCCAGCTCGGGGCGGCCGGCGTTTTCCTTGAGGAAGCGCTGGATGAGCCCGGCGAAGCGGCCGAACTTCGCGCCGCCGTCCATCAGCACCTTGCGGCCGAGCAGGTCGAGCGCCTGGATGCCGTTGGTGCCTTCGTAAATCATGTTGATGCGGGCGTCGCGCACGAACTGGTCCATGCCCCATTCGGCGATGTAGCCGTGGCCGCCCAGCACCTGCTGGCAGAGCGTGGTGGTTTCCCAGCCGTTGTCGGTGAGGAAGGCCTTCACCACCGGCGTGAGCAGGGCCATCAGTTCGCTGGCCTCCTCGCGCACGGCGGCGTCGGGGTGCGAATGCTCGCGGTCGAGCAGCAGCGCGGTCCAGGTGGCCAGGGCGCGGCCGCCTTCGGTGTAGGCGCGGGCGGTGAGCAGCATGCGGCGCACGTCCGGGTGCACCAGGATCGAATCGGCCGGCTTTTCCGGCGAGGCGGCGCCGGTGGGCGCGCGGCCCTGCAAGCGGTCCTTCGCGTAGGCCGCGGCGTTCTGGTAGGCCACTTCGGCCTGGCCCAGCGACTGCATGCCCACGCCCAGGCGCGCCGAGTTCATCATCACGAACATCGCCGCCAGGCCCTTGTTGGCCTCGCCGATGAGCCAGCCGGTGGCACCGTCGAGGTTCATCACGCAGGTGGCGTTGCCGTGGATGCCCATCTTGTGTTCGATCGAGCCGGCCCTGATGGCGTTGCGCGCGCCGACGGCGCCGTTGGCATCGGGCAGGAACTTGGGCACCAGGAACAGCGAGATGCCCTTGGTGCCGGCCGGCGCGTCGGGCAGGCGGGCGAGCACCAGGTGCAGGATGTTTTCCGCCAGGTCGTGTTCGCCGGCGCTGATGAAGATCTTGGTGCCGGTGAGCGCGTAGCTGCCGTCGGCGTTCGGTTCGGCCTTGGTCTTGAGCAGGCCCAGGTCGGTGCCGCAGTGCGGCTCGGTCAGGCACATGGTGCCGGTCCATTCGCCGGAGACGATCTTCGTCAGGTACACCTGCTTCTGCTCGTCGCTGCCGAAGGCCAGCAGGCACTCGTAGGCGCTGTGCGAGAGGCCGGCGTACATCAGCCAGGCCTGGTTGGCCGAGTTCCACATTTCGTACAGGCGGTTGTTCACCAGGGTCGGCAGGCCCTGGCCGCCGAAGTCCGGGTCGCAGGCTACGGAAGGCCAGCCGGCCTCGACGAACTGGCGGTAGGCTTCCTTGAACCCGGCGGGCGCGGTGACCACGCCGTCGCCATGGAAGCTGCAACCCTCGCGGTCACCCACGGCGTTGAGCGGCTGGATCACCTGGCTGGCGAACTTCGCGCCTTCCTCCAGGACCGCCTCGATGGTTTCGCGATCCAGCCCGGCGTGGCGGGGCAGGGCGGCCAGTTCGGCCTCGGCCTGCAGGAGGTCGAACAGCACGAAGCGCATGTCGCGCAGCGGGGCGGTGTAATGGGGCATGGGGTGTGACCGGCGTTCCTGAGGAGGCCGGACTGTACCATACCCGTGCGTACGGGCCGGGTGAACGCCTCAGGCCGCCAGGCCCGCCGCGTGCCCCGAGGCCCAGGCCCACTGGAAGTTGTAGCCACCCAGCCAGCCGGTGACATCCAGCACCTCGCCGACGAAATACAGGCCCGGTTGGTGCTTCGACTCCATCGTGGCCGAGGACACGCCGTCGGTGTCCACGCCGCCGAGCGTCACTTCCGCCGTGCGGTAGCCCTCGGTGCCGCTGGCCACGATCGGCCAGTGCGCCAGCTGGCGGGCCAGGTCGGGCAATTGTCGGTGGGTGAACTGGCGCATCGGCTTGCTGGGGAACCAGGTTTCGCACAGGCGTTCAGCGAAGCGCCGCGGCAACACGTCGGCCAGCACCGTGCGCAGCTCGGCGGCGGGCTGGGCGCGCTGGCGTTCGAGCAGGAAGGCTTCGATGTCGAGTTCGGGCAGCAGGTCCAGCAGCAGTTCCTTGCCCGGTTCCCG
>DNNT01000253.1 GCA_003497545.1 Arenimonas sp.
GCCAGTGCGGCGAATGCGGGGCCTGGAACACCATGAGCGAGTTCGTCATCGAACCCGCCAGCACCGGCAAGGGCGCCGCCCCGGCGGCCCGCCACGGCGGCTGGGCCGGGCGGCCGGAAGCCGCCGGCGTCACCGCGCTCAGGGACGTCAGCCAGGAAGCCGAGGTGCGGGTTTCCACCACCATCGGCGAACTCGACCGCGTGCTCGGCGGCGGCCTGGTGGAAGGTTCGGTCGTGCTGGTCGGCGGCGACCCGGGCATCGGCNNCACCCTGCTGCTGCAGGCGCTGGCGCTGATGTCGGCGAAGGTGCCGGCGCTGTACGTCACCGGCGAAGAAAGCCTGGCCCAGGTGGCCGGCCGCGCCCAGCGCCTGGGCCTTCCGCTCGACAACCTGCACGCCCTGGCCGAAACCTGCGTGGAAAAAATCCTGGCCCAGGCGTCGTCGGCGAAGCCCTCGCCGCGCCTGCTGGTGGCCGATTCCATCCAGACGCTCTGGAGCGAACTGCTCACCGCCGCGCCCGGCTCGGTCAGCCAGGTGCGCGAAAGCGCCGCCAAGCTGGTGCGCTTCGCCAAGGAAACCGGCACCTCGGTGTTCCTGGTCGGCCATGTCACCAAGGAAGGCGGCATCGCCGGCCCGCGCGTGCTTGAGCACATGGTCGACGCGGTGCTGTATTTCGAAGGCGAGGCCGGCAGCCGCTTCCGCGTGCTGCGCGCCTTCAAGAACCGCTTCGGCGCGGTGAACGAGCTGGGCGTGTTCGCCATGGGCGACAAGGGCCTGCGCGAAGTGCCGAACCCGTCGGCCATCTTCCTGTCGGGCTCGAGCACGGCGCAGCCGGGCAGCGCGGTGATGGTCACGCGCGAAGGCACGCGGCCGCTGCTGGTGGAAGTGCAGGCGCTGGTCGACCAGTCGCCGCTGGCCAACCCGCGCCGCGTCGCCCTGGGCCTGGAACAGAACCGCCTGGCCATGCTGCTGGCGGTGCTGCACCGGCATGGCGGCGTCGGCGTGTTCGACCAGGACGTGTTCGTGAACGTGGTCGGCGGCATCCGTGTGCAGGAAACCGCCGCCGATCTGCCGGTGCTGCTGGCGGTGCTCAGTTCGCTGCGCGACCGCCCGCTGGCAGAGAAGACCATTGCCTTCGGCGAAGTGGGGCTGAGCGGCGAGATCCGCCCCGTGCCCAACGGCGAAGAGCGCCTGAAGGAAGCCGCCACGCACGGTTTCAAACGCGCCATCGTGCCGCGCGCCAACGCGCCGAAGAAGGGCGCCTACAAGGACCTGGAAGTCATCGCCGTCGAGCGCCTCTCCGAAGCCCTCGAAGCCGCCGCCGAATAACCTTCGCCGCTGCCGCTGTTGCTGCCGCTCCTACAAAGGCCCCCGGGCATCAGGCGCGGTGCAGCACCAGTTCGTACACGAACTTGCTGCCGAAGAAGGCCAGCAGCAGCAGGGCCATCGCGGTCAGGGTGAGCTTGGCCGCGCGCGGGCCGCGCCAGCCCCAGCGCCAGCGGCCGAACAGCAGCACCGCCAGCACCACCCACGACAGGATCGACAGCACGGTCTTGTGCGCCAGTCCCTGGGCGAACAGGTTGTCCACGAACAGCACGCCGGTCAGCAGCGTCAGGCTCAGCAGCAGGAAACCGGCGCCCAGGCTGCGGAACAGCAGCGTTTCCATCTGCGTCAGCGGCGGCAGCAGGCGCAGCGCGCCGCCGAGGTGGCGCTGGCGCAGCGCACGGTCCTGGAACCACAGCATCAGCGCCAGCAGGGTGGCCACCGCCAGCGTGGCGTAGGCCAGCAGGGCCAGCAGCGCGTGCAGCTTCAACGGCCAGCCCAGCCCTTCGCTCGCCGGGCTGCCGCCGAGGAAGGCATAGGCCAGCAGCACCACGGAGGCCAGCGGGAACACGATGATGCCCAGCGCCTCGATGCGCTGGGCAGGGCCCAGGGCGGTGGTCAGGGCGGCCATGCCCAGGCCCACCAGCGACAGCGCCGCGAAGAAATGCAGGTCCGGGCCGCCGAGCAGCCGCCAGGCCAGCAGGTGCACGCCGGCGTGCATCAGCAGCGCCGGCACTGCCAGGCCCAGCCAGCGGCGTGGCGGCGGGTTCGGGCCCTGCGCGTGGCCGGCCAGCTGGTGGCTGGCGAGGGCGTACAGGGTGACGGCGAGCAGGCTGAGGACGAGGGCAGGCATCCCGGCAGTTTCGCACAGCCTCCCGGGGCCGAGAACCGCCGCCGGCGAAGGCGGCCGGGCCGCCCGCGTTATACTTCGCGACCCACCAGGCAAGACCCCGATCCCATGTTCGAGTCGCTGACCCAGCGCCTTTCCGGCACCCTCCAGCGCCTGCGCGGCCGCGGCCGCCTGACCGAGGAAAACATCCGCGAGGCCACCCGCGAGGTGCGCATTGCCCTGCTCGAGGCCGACGTGGCGCTGCCGGTGGTCTCGGCCCTGGTCGAGCGCATCAAGGCGCGCGCGGTCGGCCAGGAAGTGCTGACCAGCCTCACCCCGGGCCAGGCGCTCATCAAGGTCGTGCGCGACGAGATGGCCGCGGTCATGGGTTCGGCCGCCAGCGAGCTCAACCTCAACGTGCCGGCGCCGGCCGTGATCCTGATGGCCGGCCTGCAGGGCGCGGGCAAGACCACCACCGTGGGCAAGCTCGCCAAGCACCTGAAGGAAAAGAAAAAGAAGAAGGTCATGGTGGTGTCGGCCGACGTCTACCGTCCGGCCGCCATCGAGCAGCTGCGCACGCTGGCCCAGCAGGTGGACGTGCTGTTCTTCCCGTCCAGCGCCGACCAGAAGCCCGAGGCCATCGTGCGCGCCGCCATCGACGACGCCCGCAAGTCCTTCGTGGACGTGCTGCTGGTGGACACCGCCGGCCGCCTGGCCATCGACGACGCGATGATGGCCGAGATCAAGGCCCTGCACGCGGCCGTGAACCCGGTCGAGACCCTGTTCGTGGTCGACGCCATGACCGGCCAGGACGCGGCCAACACCGCCAAGGCCTTCGCCGAGGCGCTGCCGCTGACCGGCGTGGTGCT
>DNNT01000060.1 GCA_003497545.1 Arenimonas sp.
TTCGACAGGATGGAGGCGGTGATGAGCGGGATCGCGTCCACCGTGGCGGTGACGTCGCGCACGGCGTAGAGGCGGCGGTCGGCGGGCGCGAGTTCGCTGCTGGCGCCGACGATGGCCAGCCCGGCCTTACGCACGGCGGCCACCAGCGCGTCGGGCGAAAGCGTGGCGCGGTAGCCGGGAATGGCTTCGAGCTTGTCGAGCGTGCCGCCGGTNNGTCGCCGACGCCGCCGGTGGAATGTTTGTCGAGCACCGGGCCGGTGATTGCCGCGGCGCGCCAGTTCAGGCGCCGGCCGCTGTCGCACATGGCCAGGGTGAGCGCCGCGGTTTCGTCGCGGTCCATGCCGCGCAGGCACACGGCCATGGCGAAGGCGCCGAGCTGGCCGTCGCTGAGCCGGCCGTCGGCGATGCCGGCGATGAACCCCCGCAGCTCCGACGCGGCGAGTGCGTGGCCGTCGCGCTTGCGGCGCAGCACGGCTTGCGGCGAGGGCGCGGCGAGGGCCATGTCAGGCCGTCGGCGAAAGCTGTGCGAGCACCGCTTCGGCCAGGCTGCTGGCGCCGATGCGGAAACGCGTGGGCGTGACCCACAGCGGGCCGAGCAGGCGCGCGGCGATGTCGACGTAGCGGGCGGCTTCCTCGGGCGTGCGGATGCCGCCGGCGGCCTTGAAGCCGCAGTGGCCGCCGGTGTCGGCGATGGCCTGCAGCATCACTTCGGCCGCTTCCGGCGTGGCGTGCACGCGCGCCTTGCCGGTGGAGGTCTTGATGAAGTCGGCACCGGCGTGGATGGCCAGCAGCGAGGCTTCGCGGATGCGCCCGGCGCTGCCCAGTTCGCCGCTTTCGATGATGACCTTCAGCGGCAGCGGGCCGCTGGCTTCGCGCACGGCCACCAGGCAGGCGACCACGGCGTCGGGGTCGTCGTCGAGCAGGGCGTTCCAGGGCAGGACGGCGTCGATTTCCTGGGCGCCGGCGCCGCAGGCGCGGTGGATCTCGCGGCGGCAGCGCGCCGGGTCGGCGGCGCCGTCGGGGAAGTTCACCACGGTGGCGATGGCCACGCCGGCCAGGCCGCGGCGCAGCAGGCCGTCGCGGGCCGTGGTGATCATTTCCGGGTGCACGCACAGCGCGGCGGGCGCCACCGGCAGGCGGGCGGCCAGGTCGCAGAGTGCGGCGATGTCGGCGGGGGTGTCGGCGTCGCCCAGGCGCGTCAGGTCGAGGCAGGCGAGCAGGCGGCGGAGCGGGGCGGGCGTGTCCATGCTTGGCAGTCTGCGGCCGGGCCGGGGCGCCGGCCTTGACTGAAATCAGGTGGGCCGCGGGCGGCCCGGGCCGGGGCCCGGGTCGGCGTTGTCATCTTTCTCTGATATATCTCCCCGCCTTCCCAGGGGGCTGAGATGCGTCGAATTCTTATGTTGCTGGGCCTGGCCGTGGCACTTCCGGCCGGCGCCGAGGTCTTCGTCAACGAGCTGCACTACGACAACGCCGGCACCGACGCCGGCGAGGCGGTCGAGGTGCTGGCCACGGCCGGCGAGGACCTGTCGCAGAACAGCCTGGTCCTCTACAACGGCAGCGGCGGCGTCCGCTACGACACCGACGTGCTGCCGGCCGGAAGCGCGGTGAGCTGCGGCTCCGAAGTGCGCGTCGCGGTGCTCAGCTACCCGGCCAACGGCATCCAGAACGGCAACCCGGACGGCCTGGCCCTGGTGGGCCCGGGCGACGCGGTGATCCAGTTCCTGAGCTACGGCGGCGCCTTCACCGCCACCGACGGCCCGGCCGCGGGGCTCACGTCCACCAACCTTCCCGTCGCTGAAAGCAGCGCGACCCTGGCCGGCCAGTCGCTGCAGCTGGGCGGCACCGGGGCGGCTTACGCCGATTTCAGCTGGAACGCGCCGGCGTCCGACACCTTCGGCGACTGCAACACGGGCCAGTCCTTCACCCTCGGCCCGCCGGTCAACGTGGCGCCCAGCGTGCAGTCGTCGGTGCCGGCGGCGGGTGGCTCGGTGACGCCGGGCACGCAGGCTTTCTCGGTCACCTTCAGCGAAACCGTCACCGCGCAGGCCTCCGCCTTCGCCATGAGCTGCAGCCAGGCGGGCACCGTGCCGCTGTCGCTGGCCGCCAACAACGCGCGCACGATGGCGCTGTCGACGACGGCCGTGCTGGCGAATGGCGACAGCTGCACGCTCAGGGTGCTGGCCGCGGGCATCACCGACAGCGAGGGCCTGCGCCCGGTGCAGGACGAGGCCATCGCCTTCGCCGTGGCCGCCGCGCCCAACGTGCGCCCCAGCGTGGTGTCGAGCACGCCGGCCCGCAATGCCGCCGGCGTGGCGCCGGCCACCGACCTGCGCATCGTATTCAGCGAGATGGTTTCCGCCGACAGCGGGTCCTTCGTGCTGCAGTGTTCGGAGAGCGGGCTGTTCCCGTCGCTGTTCATGTACAAGGTGCTGGAAACCACGGCGGAAGGCGGCCGCGCCGTCACCCTGTCGCCGCGCACGCTGCTGGCCGAGGGCGAGACCTGCACGCTGACCGTGCTGGCCGGGCGCGTCACCGACCGCGACAACGAGGCGATGGCCGCCGACCACGTGGTGGTCTTCACCATCGCGGGCCCGGTGGGCGAGTACTACCGGCAGGTGAACACCAGCAGCCCCGACCAGCTGCGCTGCTCGCTGCACGCCACCATCCGCGGCCACACGGTGTACCCGTACACCGCCGCCACCACCGACACCTGGGACATCCTGAACATCGCCGACGAGGACCCGGCCAACCCGGCCAACATCCTCGACGTCTACCGCAACGCCAGCTACACCAAGATCGCGGGCGGCACCGGTGCGTACAACCGCGAGCACACCTGGCCGAAGTCGCTGGGTTTCAGCAGCGAGACCGGCAACCTGGGGCTGCCCAATGCCCCGCACACCGACACCCACATGCTCCATGCGAGCGACACCGGCTACAACAGCGAGCGCAGCAACAGCCCCTACGGCAACTGCCCGCCCGCCAACGGCTGTGCCGAGCTGGTGACGCAGGTGAACAACGGCGCCGGCGGCGGCAGTGGCGTGTACCCGGGCAATTCCAACTGGGTGGGCGGCGACACCTTCCAGACGTGGAACGGCCGCAAGGGCAACGTGGCGCGCGCCGTGCTGTACATGGCCATCCGCTACGAAGGCGGCACCCATCCGGCCACTGGCCAGAACGAGCCGGACCTGGAGCTCACCGACAACCGCGCGCTGATCGTGGCCACGTCCTCGTCGCCCGCGTACATGGGCTTCCTGGGCACGCTGCTCGAATGGCACCAGGCCGATCCGCCCGATGCGCAGGAGCGCGAGCGCAACGAAGTGATCTTCAGCTTCCAGGGCAACCGCAACCCGTTCATCGACCACCCGGAGTGGGCGACGCCGGCCCTGTTCACTTCCAGCCAGCCGCAGAACTGCCAGCTGGCGAACCAGGCGGCGGCCCGGTCGGCGCCCGAGCGGATGCCTCAGCCGGCGTGGTCGTCGAACAGGCCCGGCGGCCAGCAGGGTTCCGGGCCTTCGCCCGCGCGGCAGTAGTGGCAGGGCGCCAGGTGCGCCCGGCCCTGCTCGTCGATGCGCACCCAGGCGGCCTGGCGGTAGGCCTGGGCCAGCATGGCCACGGGTTCGCCTTCGCCGCCGAGCACCAGGAAGCCGGGTTCGTTCCAGCGGCCGTCTTCGCTGCCGCCGTCCGAGCGCAGGCGAACGAGGCCGAGTGAATCAATCGCGGCGGCCAGCGCGGCGTTCGCGGCGGCGTTGGCTTCGTCCGACTGCTGCTGGCCGAAGGGGTTTTCGCCGGTGACCAGGCCGCCCTGCGCCACGCCGTGGCGCGCCAGCAGCGCGGCCATGGCCGGGTTGGCCTGGCCGATGCGCAGTTCGATTTTCGAGTCGCCGTCGTACACGCGGTAAACCGCGTCGGCGAAGGCGGCCATCATGGCGGCGGGCGGGGGCAGGCGCTGGGTCACGGGCAGATTATGGCGCTTCCCCGCGGCGCCGGTGGCATCGGCCCGATCCGCATTGCCAAGATGCCCGCAGGGGAAGACACTCCCGGAGCGAATCCTGCGCTGCGGGCGACGGCCAATGGACATCACCGTTTTCATCTGGGCCTTTGGTGCGGCAGTCCTGCTGCTGCCGCTGGTGCAGCGACGCCTGCTGGAGGCGGCGCGGCGACGACTGCGCCAGCGCATCGAGCACCAGCGCGGCAGTCGCGTCATCCTGCTGGTGCACCGCGAAGAAAGCATGAGCCTGTTCGGCTTCAACTTCATGCGTTTCCTGGACGTCCAGGATTCGGAAGAGATCGTGCGCGCGATCATGCAGACCGATCCCCGGACACCCATCGACCTGATACTCCATACCCCGGGCGGGTTGGCGCTCGCTTCGCTGCAGATCGCCAGGGCCGTGGCGCGCCACAAGGCGAACGTGACGGCCTTCGTGCCGCATTACGCCATGTCCGGCGGCACCCTGATCGCCCTCGCCGCCGACCAGATCGTGATGTGCGAGCACGCCGTGCTCGGGCCGATCGACCCGCAGGTGGGCGGCTACCCGGCGGGCTCGGTGCTGCGTGCCGTGTCCCGCAAGGAAGACAAGGACGTCGAAGACAACACGCTCATCCTGGCCGACCAGGCGGAGATGGCCATCACCCAGCTGCGGCGCGCGGTCGCCAGCCTGCTGGCGCCGTCGCTGCGCGAGGACATCGCCGACTACGTCGCCGACCAGCTCTCGCAGGGGCAATGGACCCACGACTACCCGATCACGCCGGAAGAGGCGAAGGGCATGGGGCTGCCGGTGGCCACCGACATGCCGCCCGAGATCCTGCAGATGATGAGCCTGTACCCGACGCCGAAGCGGGCCACGCCGAGCGTCGAATACGGCAGTGAGCGGCACCGCAAGCCCAAGGCGCCGCGGGAGGCGGTCTAGGAGGCCTGCGGGCCGGGTGTCCTGGCTTGGCAGTGGTTGCCAGCGACATGGTCAGTCTCGACCGGAAACGGCGATCAATTGAGCCGGCACACGCGCCAGCCAACTGGCTTCACGATCCACCTCAGGTCAGGTCGGCGACGCCTACAGCTCCATCGTCTGTTCGGCGATCACCACCTGGGCAATTCGAGCGCCGTCCCAGAAGTAGGTCAGATGCGCCCCCTGCAGGACGGGGCCCAACAGGTCGGGGTAGAACACCGCGGCGCACTGCCCGCCGGCGTGGCGCACGCTGTCATAGACCACGCCGTTGCTTCCCGCGGCGCGCCACTCGGCGGCAGCGCGCTGGCTGGCCACGTAGCTGTGCGGGTCATGTAGTTCCGGCCACCCGCCCCGGACGTCATGCAGCTCACCGGCCAGGTCGCCCACATAGCACCGCATCTCGATGTGGCAGCGCGGCTCCCGGGTGCGCGCCAGGAAGCGGTTGCGGTGATGGACGGTCTCGCGAATCGCCGTCTCGCGATCCAGGGCGGCGTAGTACACGCCGCAATCGCCCGGCGAAAACCGGGAGCCCTCCGGGTTCGGGTGAGTGAAGGCCGCCATGATGGGCGTGGTGCCGGGCCCGGAAATGCGGCGCTGGGGCGGAACGAGGGCGATCGTGCCCATTTCCGCGCGCAAGCGAGGGTTGGTCAGGCCTTCGATTTCGTAGAGCGCCTCCAGGTCGCCCGGCTCCGCGATGGCGTCGAACAGGCCNNCCGCCACTCGACGCGGTGGACGGGAGGCAGGGGCACTAGCCCCAGCCTCGCTGCGCGTCGAGGTACTGGCGCACCACGTACAGGTCCGCGACCTGGCCGCCAAGCATGCGCTCGAGGGCCGAGCGGCCACCGAACAGGGGGCCGTCGTTCGGCCGCTTCACCCAGCCATCGGCCTGCGCATCGTCCGGGAACAGGATGTGCAGCGCCTTGTAGATGCCGAGGATGTAGCTGATGCGCTCGATCACGTCGTGCGGCACCGCGCCGGTCCGATCCTTCTTCCAGCGGAAATAGGTCGAGCGGCCCGGGGAGCCCAGCAGCCGGCGCTCCTGGTCCGCGCTCAAGCCCCACTTCCCGGCAATGTTGAAGAAGGCGCGCAGGGCAGGGCCGGCGAGATCACGGCGGGAGGGGGCGGCTTCGGCGGCGATGGTGTTCATGGAAGATAGTCCCATTCGGAACCTGCAGGACAAATCTAGTCCCAAAAGGGACTATATGCAAGTTGGCCGGCGCCCGCGCCTGAAGCGGGGTCGGGCCCCGTGTCCTCAGCCGGCTTCTGGTAGACCACTTCGCACTCTGGGCCGACTTCCTGTCTCAGGCGCTCGGTCAGCCCGAGCCCGACCCGATGGAATTCCTTCCAGCTCCAGGAAGGCGGAGGCCCACCCTCGGCATGGACCGCCTCGGTGTAGCCACGCATCCACTCGGTGAAGTCGCTCCAGAGGGCATGCGACATGGGTTCGGGGCCGTAGAAGTAGGCCCCGTCGGCCACCACGCCGCCCTTCTCGCCATTCCAAAGAAAAGGAGAAAACCCGTGGTCCGGGCAGACCACCAGCCTCCCGTAGCGTGGCCGATCTCCTTGGTTGTGCATGGCGGGTCTCCGTCGTGGCCCCGATTCAGACATGAATCTGTCTCACCCAAGGAGATCTGGCCGCCTGGTGTTCTCATTCGCCACGCTTCGATACGGAAGAGTCAAGACGTGCCCGCAACCTCGGCTGCGGGCACTGTGTTCGGATTCAAGGTGATCTTGTCGACCGCTACAGGAGTCTGTCTCGGCAAGCACGGATCAAATCAGTGAGCCGACACGCCGCGCGCGGAGCGCAGCATCTCAACTATGCTCAGTGATACTTCCAGTAGATGTACCGAGCAATCGTCTGCGCGCCAGTTGGATTGGGGTGCACGCCATCACTTGTGCCAGTGGTCGGGTTGTAGGTGTTGTCGAGGACAATGAACTCGACCTCCTTCTTGCCGAGCGCTCGCTGCGCGGCATTGAACTCAGTCACGGCACTGCGAATGGCCATATTCAGAGCAGCCCTTGCAGTCAGAGCTTCTTCAGTCGTTTTCCCTGGCCAGACGCTCGCATTGATCGGCGGATAGGTAAACGCCACGGGTGTCGCATTGTGCGTGTTCGCGATTACTGCCCAGGAATCCTTCAAGCACGCCGCAGTTTGAGCGGGCGTCTGGTTGTATCCGATGACATCATTGATGCCGATCATCACTGCGACTTTGTCTTCGCCGCCATAGGTATACGTGCCGCTTAGCCCCTGAAGGCGCTGGACCAGGCCGCTGTCACCGTCCCGGAGGAAGCAGGTGCTCCCGCCAACTCCGTGCATCCCGACCACATTGAACTCCGGTTGCGTGGTCCAGGAATACGGGTAGGCAAGATGGCTGGCGAAGCTGGAATCCACTTTCAGGTCAAGACATCCCGCCGGATCGAGTCCGGTCCCGGCGCAATCCCAGCCGCTACGGAATACAAAGCTGTCGCCAATAACCGAAATCGACTTGGGCTCCTGGGCGCTGGCGGCCGCGATCGGCAGCAGGGCGGCAAAAAGTGCGGCGATACCTATACGCATTTGTCCTTACCTCTTGTTGATGAATGGGTTCGACGAAGAATGGCCTACTGAACTTCAATGACGATGGGCTGATTCTGATAGGACCCCTTCGCTGGCTCTTTCCACGACACGTGAATCGTGTACTTGCCGGGAGACGGGAACCACTCGCTGCGCGCCAGGGTGCGGGATGCTTCCAGACTGCTTCCGGGCTGGATCACCTCGCGAGACCGGGTGCATGGCGCCAGGTCGTTGGGTACCGCGCGGGGCGCCCTGCCATTGCCGGAAATGGTCATCGACAGCCCGCATTTGTCCTGCCAAACCGGCTGCGCATCGAGAACGACGGCCGAGCGTGTGGTGTTGGTCAGAAGTACGGAAACGTAGACGCTCGAGGGCCCGACATGAACCTCTCCGGCCTCCAGCGCAAGGCCATCGCCCCGCACCGCGGCGAGACTTGCACCCGCCAAGACCAAGCCCGCACACCCCAGGGCAATCCTATTCATGACGCGCCTCGTGTCGATTGGTGGCGGGAGGAATAGCAGCATTTCATCGTGCGCTCAATGAGCAGAATTCGGGGCGGTAGTGACTAAAACAAGCGATAGCAATTCAGGACTGGTCGTAAGAACTTTTCTCTATCGTCCACAAAGTGCGGGTCAATCCATGTTGCCAAGGAGTACAAGAGCGTCGAAGCCATTGATGCTTTCCCTGCTTGCGCCCGGCCCATCACGAAAGGACAGGTCCCTATGCGGCACTTCGCCATTGCCTTCTCCCTGCTGCTGGTGGCGTCGGGGGCTCATGCCCAGACCGGCAAGGCACCCTGGGAGGAGTACGGAAAGCGATTGAAGGCGAGCGAAGAGATCAGCGCGCTGGGGCCGAACCTGTTTGGTGACCAGGTCAGCCTCTCCAACGGCGCGCTGTCATTTTCGGTCACCGATGTCAGCATTCCGGGCAACAGCAGCCTGCCGGTCGCCCTGACCCGCACCTACCGGGTCCAGGACTGGCGTCATCGCCAGGCGGACGGAATGATGCAGGATTGGGATCTTGACGTGCCGNNACGCCGTGCACGCGGGCCCCTGGGTGGATCGGGATGGTGGCGTGAATCGCTGCAGTAACCCGGGCCCGCCCCCCAGTCCGCAACAATATCCGGGCTTGCACGCGATCGACTTCTGGCAAGGCGCACAGCTGAACCTGCCGGGCGTCTCCTCAGGAGAGCTCCTGACCCCCCTCGCCGGAAGCCCCCAGCCGAGCACGGGTGGACCGTATTACTGGATGACCAACGACCAGGTGCACTTCAGCTGCCTGTCGACGATCCAGAACGGCACCGGCCAGGGTTTCCTCGCGATCACTCCCGAGGGAACCAAGATCTGGTTCAACCGGATGGCGCAGCACCATGAGCCGCCGATCCGGCGCGGTAGTCAGACGGTCATCCAGGGCGGGGTGCCGCTTGAGTACTCGGCAACGATCCGTCGAAACGTCCTGCTGGCCACGCGGGTGGAGGACCGATTCGGCAACTGGGTCACCTACACCTACACGAACGGTGCCACCGAGCGCGCCCGGCTGACCCAGATTGCGTCAAACGACGGGCGCCAGCTGACGTTGAGTTACAACGCCCAAGGCGGAGTCAGCAGCGTTAGCGACGGCACGCGAAGCTGGACCTACACCTACGGCACGACGAGCTCCGGCCGGCGCACGCTGACCCAGGTGACCCTGCCGGACACCAGCAAGTACACCATCAACTTCGCCGCATTCACCAACGCCGAGATCCTGCAGACCGAAGTCTTCATGCTGGGCGAGATCTACCGCACCTGCACGATGAATGAGACACCTCTCAACATCGATACCCAGCCCGTCGGCACCATTACTCATCCCTCGGGGGCGACGGGTAGCTTCACGGTGTCCCTGGTGGAGCACGGGCGAAGCAAGGTCCCCGTCACATGCAACAACGTCACCGTCGGCGGCAGCGGTAACGACCAGAACGATGACACGCCCTTCTTCCCGATCAAGTACTTCGCCTACAGCCTCAAGAGCAAGGTGATCTCGGGGCCGGCCCTGACGACGGCGCAGTGGAACTACACGTATTCCTCAGACACCAGCCTGGTGTACCAGGCCGGCGCGACGCGGCAGTATCCCGTCTGCAATACCAGCCAGTGGGCGGCGTCNNCCCCCCCTGCCAGTCGGACCTGTGCGCAGGCCGCAGCACGACCGTGGTCACGGGGCCGGGCGGGAGCTGGGCCCGGCACAAATACGGAAACACGTTCCAGTACGACGAGGGCAAGCTCATCAGCGTCGAGGAGGGAACAAGCAGCACCAACATCCTCCGGTCGACCGTCTACACCTACAACCTCTCCAAGACGGATGGCTCCGACTACAAGGTCCGCTGGGGTCTTGGGCAGCGTGGCAACGGCGACAGCAACCAAAGCGAATATCACCGCCCGCAAATCAAGGCGGTCACGACCCAGCAAGGCGCGACCTTCACCTGGGAAGGCCAGACGTTCGACAAGTTCGCGCGACCGCTGCAGACGACCCGATACAGCAGCCTGACGCCGGGTCCCAATGCCCGAACCGACGTCACCACCTACGCGGACAGGGAGGACCTGTGGGTTCTCGGCCAGGTGGCACAGGTCGTAAACACAGACCTGGGTCGCGTCATCGAGAAGACAAGCTATGACCCGGCGACGGCCTTGCCCACCGTATTCCACAGCCCGGATGCGGTTGGTGCAACGCAGTTTCAGGCCATGCAAACCCTGACCTACAACACCGATGGCACGATCGCCACGGCCAAGGATGGAAGGAACAACGTCACCACGTTGAGTAACTGGTATCGAGGTGTCCCCAAGAACATCCAGTTCCCGGGCGGTGCCACCCAGGCGGCAACGGTCAACGCCTTGGGTCAGATCACCAGCGTGACGGACGAAATGGGATACACCACTGCCTACGAGTACGACAACGGCGGCAGGCTAAAGAAAGTCACGTACCCGAGCCAGGACACGACCACCTGGGCCGTGAAGGACATCGCGTTCGTGCAGGTTGCCTCGACCGAGCATGGAATTCTCGCCGGACACTGGCGCCAGACGATCACCCACGGCAACTATCGAAAGTACGTCTACTTCGACGCCATGTGGCGGCCGATCGTCGAGCGCGAACACGACGTCACGAACATCGCCGGCACCGACCGGTACAAGCGCCATGCCTACCATGCGACTGGCCAGCTGGCGTTTTCATCGTACCCGGGCACGACATCCAGCCTCAACAAGGGGTTTTGGCACGAGTACGACGCCCTGGGCCGGCCAACGGCCACCAGGCAGGACGCCGAACTCGAATATGGCCAGATGCTGACGCAGTACGCCTACCTGTCTGGCTTCAAGACGCGGGTCACCAACCCGCGGGGATTCTCGACCGACACCGGCTACCAGGCTTTCGACCAGCCGGCCACGGACAACCCGGTTGAGATCATCGCCGCGGTTGGGCAGCCCGAACAGCAGACCACCACCATCGCCAAGAATGCGCTGGGGCAGACGCTCTCGCTCACGCGCAGCGGCTCTTACGGCGGCTCGCCGGTGTCCCTGTCGCGCAGCTATGTCTACGACGACCAACTGCGGCTGTGCATGCGCAAGGAGCCTGAGACGGGCACCACGGTGTATGCCTATGACAACGCCGGCAACGTGGCGTGGTATGCCGAAGGGCGGCCGACCAATTCGGATGGCTGCGCCACCACCCGCGGTGGCGTTCCGCTTTCGGGCAAGACGCAGAACACCTATGACAACCGGAACCGTCTGACCCTCGTCGACTACCCCGGATCGGCGGTCGATGTGGCGACGAGCTACTACGCCGATGGCCAGGTGAGCACGATCACGGCGGGCACGTCGGTGCTGACTTATCAGTACAACAAGCGCCGCCTCCTGACCTCGGAGCGATCCCAGACGCCGTTCCTAAACTGGCTGGTCACGCACAACTACAACAGCCTGGGTCATGAGGAGTACATGACCTACCCGACCGG
This sequence comes from Arenimonas sp., assembly GCA_003497545.1. Lineage (GTDB taxonomy): Bacteria > Pseudomonadota > Gammaproteobacteria > Xanthomonadales > Xanthomonadaceae > Arenimonas. The sequence goes on from DNNT01000060.1 coordinate 11,474, forward strand.
CGACTGGGTCATCTTTGCGCCCAATGCCCTCGGCCAGGCGACGCAGGCGGGCACCTACGCAACGAATGCCACCTACTACCCCAATGGCGCACTGAAGTCGTTCACCTATGGAAACCAGCTCCAGCACACGCTGACCCTCAACGAACGCCAGCTCCCGGAGCGGAGCCTGGATACGGGTTCCTCGGGCACGCCGCTCGACGACACCTACGATTACGATTTCAATGGAAATGTCGCGGCGATTACTGACGGACTGTCCGGGCAGCCGGGCAACCGGACCATGACCTACGACGCCCTGGACCGCCTGGTTGGGGTCGCGGCTGGCAGTGCACAGGGTGGAGCCGGAACCTTCGCCTATGACTCGCTCGACAATATCCGGCAACTGGACCAGGGCAGCCGGACGGGAAGGCACCAGTACGATGTGGTGACCAACCGACTCAGCGCGCTGAAGAACGCGGCCGGCGCAACGCTGTCCAGCTACACCTATGACGCGCGCGGAAACCTCAGCACGCGAACCGAGGGCGGCCAGACGCATACCTTCAATTTCGATACTGCCAATCGACTCACATCGACGACACTGGGGAACAGCAGCTACGAATATGACGGTCTCGGCCGACGAACCCGGGAGACGTCAGGCGGGCTGGGAACCTACTATCAATACAGCCGCGCCGGCCAGCTGCTCTACGCAGAGGACTACAAGACGGCACGCAGCCATATGTATGTCTATCTCTCCGGTAGCCTGGTGGCCAAGTGGACCCTGGGCCACAGTGATGGTGCGATTTCCCATACCTATCAGCACACAGACGCGCTTGGGAGCCTGGTGGCGGCGAGTGATGCTAATGGGGTTGTCGGCCGGCGGGAGCGAATGACGGCTTATGGCGAGCCGGTGGATGGCGTTTGGGAAAACGGGCACGGCTTTACGGGTCACCAGAATGATGCCGCGACGAAGCTCGTCTATATGCAGCAGCGCTATTATGACCCGGTGGCTGGGAGGTTCTTGTCAGAAGATCCGCTGCCTTCAGATCCAGTCTCGGGAGCCATGTTTAGTCGCTATTCCTATGCGAGCAACAATCCCTACAGGTTCGTAGATCCGGATGGGAGGGCGTCAAGGACGACGGACAAGCGATCGATTTGCAGTCATCAGCCGACACGTTGCAGCGGGGCGGGCGGCGGTGGCGCCGTGGGCGGTAACGGAAGCGGCACGCGTAGCACTGCGCAGCAAGGTAGATCGAGGTCATCAGTTGTTAAGTCAAAAGCTGACCTTCCCGCACTTCCGGAGAGTGAGCACGTGTTCAGAGATGATGGGACGTCGAGCGGTCACAGCCATTATTGGGAGCGAGTCGAAGATCCGATAGGGAGCGGTGTGGATTGGAAGCCTATACCTGAAGCTGATTGGGTGGGTGTGCCTATTGTCAATCTTCCAAAAACTGTGTTGCGGTCTTTTTGGCTCTCGGTGCTTCTATCGCAGGCCGTCCCTGACCTTCAGATGGCGACCCAACACGGAGAAGTCTCAGTGCTCGTAAGGATCGGCTACTCTCATAAGGTGGTGTTCGGAGAAAATGGAGTGAGCACACTCCGCGCCGACGCTCCGAATGGTTATGGAACGGTGTGGACAAGTGAAACCGAGTGGGTAGGCGTTGGTGTCCCGGCAACTAGGACAGAATACAGGGTGGATTGGTAATGAAGACGGCTTGGTTTAATGGTGGAGTGAGGGTCCTCATTGCTTTTGCCCTTTCAATTCTATGCACGAGCGCGATTGGTTTTCATCTCGGCGCGCCCGCTGATCCCCAGTTGGCGGAGGAGCGGATTCGGGCATTTTATGAGGCGTCCTATCGGGATGGGAAACTGATAGGCGCTCACGAGAGAGATAGGATACTTAGAGAGAAAGGGTACGATTTCTCGACCCCTGCTGAGTCGGCATCTCTCATAAGTAGATCTGTTGCGCTGCTGAATTGGTATCCTGCGATTTTCGGGCTTTCGTTGGCGGCATTTCTGCTGCTGGTTCGCCCAAGGCTTCGAGGCGCTGGCGCTGGTATTGTGGGGGGCTCCTTGGTAGCGCTATTCGCCGGTCCCAGTGCAGGTTTAGCCTCGGCGCTGGCTCTAGGCTGCTATTTGTTGTTTGAACTGGCGATCCTTCGGAGAGCGGAATCGCGCCGAGTTTCGTGAGCATCTGCTAGTCTGAATGTCCCGAACTCATTTTAGACTTTGTCGGAATCACGCTTCCGATAAAATCACAGCGGCGGCGGTTGAATTGACCTATGTGCATCCCGGCCATGGGGACGTCTGGGATTTCATGCGATCAATAATCAATTGGATAAAGAACCCGGCGCGTCGCGGCATGCCCTAAAGCAACCGACCCTTGAGGGAATTTCTCAGGCAGGTCTTGCCTCATCGTCAACGCCTTGTTCCTTGAACGGCGCGCTCAATGGTGAGCGTCCGCTTCTGGCCGGAAGCAGAAGCTAGAGTGGCAGTACTCGGGTGTTGCCGATCCCAGCGTTAATCGACCATGCGGCGCGCATGTGTGTTGGGGGCGCCTTGGGAAACGCTGTTCGTGCGGTACCAAAGCACGACGTGTGCAGGGGTCATCTGGACAACTGAGACGGCACAATCGTGCTCGGGTCAATTTCCCGGATTTTCTGTCCCGCGAAGTGCCACAGATTCGTCACGGGAAGTGTCACAGGGTGTCTGGGAGCGCTCCGGAGCTGATGCCCGTGAACAAAAAAACCCGCAAATCCGCGGGTTTAGAATGGTGGCTATGGGTGGACTCGAACCACCGACCCCAGCATTATGAGTGCTGTGCTCTAACCGGCTGAGCTACATAGCCATGGGGCAACGCGGCCTGTCCGTTGCAGACAGGGCCGCGAATTTTGGGCCCTGGCGGGGCCCCCTGTCAAATGCCCGGCCCGTGCTTGTGGGGGCTTCCGGGGCTGTGGCAGTCTGGCCCAAGTAGATTTTTGGAGTCCGATCGTGGTCGATCCGGACGGTTATCGCCCCAACGTGGGCATCGTGCTCATGCACGGCGACGGTCGCCTGTTCTGGGCCCGGCGGGTCAACCGCGACGGTTGGCAATTCCCGCAGGGCGGCATGAACACCGACGAGACGCCGCTCGAGGCGATGTTCCGCGAACTCCGCGAGGAGACCGGCCTGCTGCCCGAGCACGTGGAAGTGCTGGGCTCCACGCCGGGCTGGCTGCGCTACCGCCTGCCGCGCCGCTGCATCCGCCGGGGCAACCGGCCGGTGTGCATTGGCCAGAAGCAGGTGTGGTTCCTGCTGCGCCTCACCGGGCAGGAGCAGGACGTGCGCCTGGACCTCACCGAAAAGCCCGAATTCGACAGCTGGCGCTGGGTGGACTTCTGGTACCCGGCCGAGCACGTGGTCAGCTTCAAGCGCGAGGTCTACGTGCGGGCCCTGGAGCACCTGGCTCCCCGGGCCCGGGCCGTGGCCGGCGAACAGGCCGTGCCGCCGGCGGGCGAGGGCGTGCGGGCCCTGCTGCCGGCCGCCCCGCCCAAGGCCCGGGTCGCCCGGTAGTTGACAATCATTCGCATCTGAGGCGTAATGCGAACCGTTCCCATTAAGGACGGCTCGCCATGTACGTCTGCCTTTGCCACGGGGTTACCGACCACGACATCCGTCGCGCGGCCGAGGCCGGCTGCGGTTCGCTGGCCGAACTGACGATGCGCACGGGGCTGGGCAGCGGCTGCGGCAGCTGCGGGGAGCTGGCGTCCGAGATTTTGGGTGAGGCCAAGGCCACGCCATTGCCGTTGGCGGTGTTTGCGGCCGCGGCTTGATGAAAGTGAGTGGCGTTTCGGCCACGGGCCTGGCATCGGGGTAGGCTGGGCGCCCAACCCACGGAAGCGGAGGCGCCCATGAAAGGCGACGCCAAGGTCATCGAGCATCTCAACAAGGCGCTCTACAACGAACTCATCGCCATCAACCAGTATTTCCTGCACGCCCGCATGTTCCAGAACTGGGGCCTGAAGGAACTGGGCGAGCACGAGTACAAGGAATCGATCGACGAGATGAAGCACGCCGATCGCCTGATCGAGCGCATCCTGTTCCTCGACGGCCTGCCCAACCTGCAGAACCTCGGCAAGCTCTTCATCGGCCAGACGCCGAAGGAAGCGCTGGAGTGCGACCTCAAGCTCGAGAACCAGGCCGTGCCCGACCTGCGCGCCGGCATCGCCCACTGCGAACAGGTGGCCGACTACACCAGCCGCCAGCTGCTGGCCGACATCCTGGCCTCCGAAGAAGAGCACATCGACTGGCTGGAAACCCAGCTGGCCCTGATCGAGCGCATCGGCGAGCAGAACTACCTGCAGACCAAGATCGGCAGCTGAGCCGGCCCGCCCGAAACTGAACGAAGGCCTGTCCGCGGTTTGGGCAGGCCTTTGTTTTTAATGTCTTTTTTGGCGCCAAGCCCGTTCAGCTTTGTGTAACGGTTTCTGCTGAAACTGCGTGCTGCATCGCAAAATGACAATTTCTGCACACACCCCCTAAGTTCCGATACCCGGCCCCGTATTGGGTCCGGCACTTACGGGGAGTTCCTTGCACATGAAGTCCGTCTTCCGCACCACCCTGCTGGCCGCGGCCACCCTGGCCGCCCTCGGCACTGCTTCCACCGCCTTCGCCGGCGGCCGTCCCGACCTCGTCGCCCGCGGCATCGCCCAGGGCAAGCCGTTCCAGGCCGACCAGGTGATCGTCCAGTTCCGCGCCGATGCCACCGCTGCCGACAAGGCGCGCGTGATGGGCCGCGTCAACGGCAATCGCGCCGACGTGCTGTCCCGCGGCCGTGGCCGCAGCGGCGACGTCGAGCTGCTCAACGCGCGTGGCCACGCCGATATCGTCGACCTGCTGGCCGAGCTTTACGCCGACGAGGCCGTCGAATTCGCCGAGCCGAACTGGATCGTGCAGCACGCCGCCACCTCGAACGACACCTACTACACCAACGGTTCGCTGTGGGGCGTCTACGGCAATGCCAGTTCGCCGGCCAACCAGTACGGCAGCCAGGCCGCCGAAGTGTGGGCCTCGGGCGGCACCAGCTGCTCCAACGTCGTGATCGGCATCATCGACGAAGGCTACATGTACACCCACGCCGACCTGGCCCCGAACGCGTTCAAGAACCCGGGCGAAATCGCCGGCAACGGCATCGACGACGACGGCAACGGCTACGCCGACGACGTGTACGGCTGGGACTTCGACGGCAACAACAGCTCGGTGTTCGACGGCACCGCCGACGACCACGGCACCCACGTGGCCGGCACCATCGGCGCGGTCGGCGGCAACGGCACCGGCGTGGCCGGCATGTGCTGGTCGGTCAAGCTCATGGGCGCGAAGTTCCTGGGCAGCCGCGGCGGCACCACCGCCAACGCCATCAAGGCGGTCGACTACTTCACCGACATGAAGCAGCGCCACGGCCTGAATCTGGTCGCCACCAACAACTCCTGGGGCGGCGGTGGCTTCTCGCAGGCGCTGAAGGACGCCATCGACCGCGCCGACGCGGCCGGCATCCTGTTCATCGCCGCGGCCGGCAACAGCGGCACCAACAACGACGCCACGGCTTCCTACCCGAGCGGCTACGCCAGCAACAACGTCATCGCCGTCGCGGCGCTGACCAACACCGGCGCGTTGGCCAGCTACTCGCAGTACGGCGCCACCACGGTGGACATCGCGGCCCCGGGCTCGGGCATCTGGTCCACGGTTCCGGTGGCCAGCGGCAAGGGCAAGAACGCCACCGTCGGCTCCGGCTACGCCAGCTACAACGGCACCTCCATGGCCACCCCGCACGTTACCGGCGCCGCCGCGATGTACGCGGCCCGCCACCCGGGTGCCACCGCGGCGCAGATCAAGGCGGCCATCCTCAACAACGCCGCCCCGACCCCGTCGGTGCAGGGCAAGGTGGCCACCAACGGCCGCCTCAACGTCGAGTCCTTCTGACGTAACGCCCGCTGCAAAAACGAAGGGCCCGGCAGCGATGCCGGGCCCTTTCTTTTGCGCCGGGGAAACCTGCGGGGCTGTCAGCCGCGCAGCAACCCGTGCAGCGCCTGCGAGGCGCGGCGGTATTCGGAATCGAGCACCGCCACCGCCACCGCCGGGCGCGGCAGCACGCCCTGGCGGGCGCCCAGCTCGATGCGCTTGGCGGCGGCCGACAGGGCCATGGCACCCAGGTTGGCGCTGGCCGA
>DNNT01000091.1 GCA_003497545.1 Arenimonas sp.
GTGCGGCTGATGACGGCGCGCAGCGGTGCTGTGGCGGTCGAGGTGCGCGACCATATCGGCTGGCCCCAGGCGATCGTCCCGGTCAAGGTCGTGGCGCGCCATGCGCCCGCAGATGATCTGCGACTGCTGCACAAGACCACCGACCGCAGCCTCTATCGCGACGCATTGAAGCGGGGCGGTACTTATGAGGTCGCGCTGATCGATGCGCAGGGCTATCTGACCGAAGGGTGTTTCTCTTCGCTGTTCGTGGAGCGGGGCGACAGGCTGGTGACGCCGCCGCTGGCGCGCGGCCTGCTGCCGGGCATATTGCGCCAGAGCCTGATCGACATGGGCGAGGCGATCGAGGGTGACCTGCGCGTTTCCGATCTGGATCGCGGCTTTTTCATCGGCAATGCCGCGCGCGGCATGGTCGCGGCGACGCTGGCACCATAGCCGCGCTTTCCTGCCGAATAGCCATTCCCTGCCATCTGGCCGGTTGCCCCATTGTCCGTTGCGCACTAAGGGACGCGGCATCCGTCCTGTGGTCGGATGAGGGGATCCTGATATTTTTTGTCGCGATGTTCAGCATGGCGGACTGCGCCGTTCGCTCGATCATCGCTTTGAAGAAAGAACATTGCCATGAGCCAGACTTCTGCCGCCTTGGGTCGTATCCAGCCGTCCGCCACGCTCGCCATGAGCGCCCGTGTGAACGCGCTCAAAGCCGAAGGCGTGGACGTTATTGGCCTGTCGGCGGGCGAGCCGGATTTCGACACGCCCGATTTCGTCAAGGACGCGGGCATTGCTGCGATCCGCAACAACCAGACCCGCTATACCGACGTGGACGGCACCGCCGACGTCAAGGAAGCGGTGATGTTCAAGTTCAAGCGCGACAATGGGCTGGATTATAAGCGCAGCCAGATCAGCGTGAACTCCGGCGGCAAGCACACTTTGTTCAATGCGCTGCTGGCGACGGTGGACGCGGGCGATGAAGTCATCATCCCGGCACCCTATTGGGTCAGCTATCCCGACATCGTGAATTTCGCCGGCGGCACGCCCGTCTTCATCGAAGGGCCGGCGAGCCAGGGCTATAAGATCACCGCCGCCCAGCTGGACGCCGCGATCACCCCGCGCACCAAATGGGTGATGCTCAATTCGCCGTCCAACCCCAGCGGTGCGGCCTATTCGGCGGAGGAATTGAAGGCGCTGGCCGACGTGCTGCTGCGCCATCCCCATGTGCTGATCATGACCGACGATATGTATGAGCATGTCTGGTACGCATCGACGCCGTTCGCGACGATCGCGCAGGTCTGCCCGGAACTGTATGACCGCACCCTGACGGTCAATGGCTGCTCTAAGGCCTTCTCGATGACCGGTTGGCGCATCGGCTTTGCCGGTGGTCCCGAATGGATTATCAAGGCGATGGGCAAGCTGCAGTCGCAATCGACCAGCAACCCCTGTTCGATCAGCCAGGCTGCCGCCGTCGCCGCGCTGACCGGCCCGCAGGATTTCCTGGAAGAGCGCAACGCCGTGTTCAAGAAGCGCCGCGACATGGTGGTGGCGATGCTGAACGATGCGCCGGGCCTGGATTGCCCGACGCCCGAAGGCGCTTTCTACGTCTATCCCGACGCCAGCGGCGTGATCGGCAAGATGACACCCAAGGGCGTGCGGATCGACAATGACGAAGCGCTGATCGCCTATTTCCTGGACGAAGCGAAGGTCGCCGCCGTCCATGGTGCTGCCTTCGGCCTCTCGCCCGCCTTCCGCATCAGTTATGCGACGTCGGAAGATGTGCTGAAAAAGGCCTGCACCCGCATTCAGGAAGCCTGCGCCGCGCTCAAATAAGCGCGGCGTTGGACCCTCCCGTGAACGGGAGGGGTAGGGGTAGGCGTGCTGCCGATGCGTCGCTTGCCCGTTCAACATGCAAAAATGGAAACGGTCCTTTTCGACCCGTGCCGTCTTGTAGATGGCGCGACGGGCTTTATATTCCCGTTGCACAAAGAAACTGATTGGGGTTGTTGCCGCTCGTCGTCTTTGCCGATGCCTTGGTCGAAAGCCGCTCCCCGGCTGCCGTCTATTCAGCAACGGGCAAGACAAGCAGATGTAACCACACGGCACACTCAGCCGAACCCCCATAATAAGGAAGGCGCAGACCATGTTGGCATTTTTGAAATCCGAATTGTTTCTGCGCTTCGCGGGCGGTTTTGCGATTGGTCTTGTCGGCATGGTCCTGCTGCAGCCCGATGAGCAGCCGATCCTGAGCACCTCTGCGATCGCGGCGACTGGTAGCACCAGTGCGGCGCTCTAATCGGCTCATCCTGACGATCGTGGCGGGCCTCGCGCTCGCAGCGCCCCTGCACGCCGAGCGCACGGTTTTGGCCCCTGTCGCGACGATCGATGCCGCGCCCACACGCGCACTGGAAACCGCTGTGTTTGCAGGTGGCTGCTATTGGGGCGTCGAGGGTGTCTTTTCCCATGTGAAGGGCGTGCAACTCGTCAAATCCGGCTTTACCGGCGGGCCGAAGAATCGCCGCGTCGATTATGATATGGTGAGTGGCGGGAATACCGGGTTCGCCGAAGCCGTCCGCGTTACCTACGACCCCAAGCAGGTCAGCTATGGCACCTTGTTGCGGGTCTTCTTCTCGGTCGTGGCTGATCCAACGACGCTGAACCAGCAGGGACCGGATCGCGGCACCCAATATCGCAGCGCGCTTTATCCGTTGAATGCCGAGCAGGGCAAGGCGGCGGAGGCCTATCTCGCGCAACTGGGTAAGGCCGGGTTATGGCGCGACCCGATCGTGACAAAGGTGGAGCGGTTTACGGGCTTCCAGGATGCCGACGCCTATCATCAGGACTTCATGCGCAAGAATCCGCGCCACCCCTATATCCAGCGCTGGGACGCGCCCAAGCTGGCGGCGTTCAAGACGATGTTTCCGACCTTGTATCGGGACAAACCGTCCGCATAAATGGGCGGCGCGGTTCGTCCCGACCATCCGCGCCTAGAAGTCCACCGTTGCCGACAGCCACAGCCGACGGCCTTCCTGATTGATGGCATAGGCTGACGTGAATATGTCGGTGCCGTCACTGTCATAGGACACATATTCGGCATAGTCGGTGTCGAGGATATTGTTGACGGTTGCCGCTAGGCGGAAGGCGGGCGTGATCTGATACGAGCCGCCGATATGAAACAGCTCATAGCCCCGGAAGTCGCCAACGCCCGCCCGGTCGTCAGCGTCGTTGCGGAAACGGCTCGACCGGATTTCGGCCCGCGCCCAGACACTGGCCTTGTCCCCCAGCTTCCAACGCAGATTGCCGTTCAGCATATGTTTGGGCATGCCGACGAGCGGTAGTCCTTCGTTCGGCCCGCTCAACTGCTCGCTGTCGGTATAGGTGTAATTGAGCACCAGCGAGACGGCGGGCGAGAAAGTGAATCGGGTTGCGACCTCTGCACCGCGCGTCCGGGCCTTGTCGATATTGATCGACTGGCTGAACTGCTCGATCGTCGGGAAATTGCCGACATCGACGCAACCTGGCCGATTGGGGGATGCGGCGAACTGGCAGTTGGGGACGAAGACGCCCGAGGTGATCCGGTCATTAAAGTCATTGTTGAACAGGGTGACATTGCCGCTGAAAAAGCCATGGCTGTCAAAATAGAGGCCAGCTTCGTAGCTGGTGCTGGTTTCGGGACTCAGGCCTGGCGTACCGAGCAAAGGTAGCGTGCCCTGCCTGCCGAACCCAATGATCCCCTCGGCAATCTGTTCGACGCGCGGCGTTTTGAAGCCGCGGCTGACGCCGCCTTTCAGCGTCACATTGTCATTGATGTTCCACACCGCATAGGCGCGCGGCGACCATTTGCTGCCAAAGGTCGAATGATCGTCATAGCGCGCGCCGCCGGTCAGGTTGAAGCCATCGACGATCGTCCAGGTCGCTTCGGCAAAGCCCGCCCATTGGGTGAAGGTGAAGGGTTCAGGCGCGACGCCCTCGATCATGCGGGCTTTCCAATATTGGCCGCCGACGGTGAAGGCGAGCGCACCAACCTTGCCAGCGAACCGCGAATCGATGATGTCGTTGCGCGCTTCGAGCGTGCGGGCGCTGCCCGGCGTTGCGCCCGGCGTGCCATTGGGGATGAGGCGACCGATGGTTTCCGTGTCGTTGCGGGTCAGCGTGGTGTCGAGCTGGCCGAAACCCATCCGCCAGCTATGGGCGAGGACATAATTGCTGCGGTTGAACTGCTGTTCCGGGGCATAGCCGCCCGATCCCAGCGTGCCCAGTCGCCCTTCGCTATTGTCATAGCTCTGCTCGTTGCGATCATATTCGATCCACAGGTCATGATCGGCATGAGGGGTGAAGGTCAGGCGACCGCCATAGGTGTAGATGTCCGACCGCACCGGATTGCGGCCGAGTGTCAGCGCCGGATCGCCGGGGATGGGAATGTCGGATCCTTCGCGGTGGAAGACGCTGCCGCGCAGGGTCAGGCCGACCAGATTGTCGATCACCGGACCCTGGGCAAAGCCGTTGATCGATTGGATATTGCCGAAGCGGTCATCACCCTGGATGGTGCTTTCGGCGGTGGCGGTGCCGACCCAGCGGTCCCCGACCTTGCGCGTGATGATATTGACGACGCCACCCATCGCGTCCGAGCCGTAAAGGGTGGACATTGGCCCGCGCACGACCTCGATCTGCTCGATCGCGGAAAAGGGCGGCAGGAAGCTGGTGGAGGTTTCGCCGAACCCATTGGGGGTAACGCCGCCCGGCGCGTTCTGGCGGCGGCCGTCGATCAGGATCAGCGTGTAGTCGGACGGCATGCCGCGGATCGAAATGCTCGGCGCGCCGGTCTTGTCCACGGCGGCGCCGACGTCGATGCCGGGCACGTCGGACAGCGCTTCCGCCAGGCCATGCCAGGGCTTCGCCTCGAGTTCGGCGCGGGTGAGGATGCTGATGCTCGCCGGCGCCTCGCGCACCGCCTGTTCGAAGCCCGCCGCGGTCACCACCACTTCGTCGAGCGTGGCCGGCTCCGGCGCGGGGGCGGCGAAGGCAGCCGGGGAAATTGCCAGCGCGATGGCCAGGCAAAGGCGGTGCGGGGCGGCCAGGCGGGCCACCGGAGGGCGGGTGCGGGACATGCTTCGGTCCTTGGACGTTGGGTCGTTGGCTGGGCCGAAGCGGCTAGCTAATGCGAATCATTATCATTAGCGGCGGGGCCAATGGCAAGCCTTCCGTCACGAAACCTTGCCCGGCGGGCCTTGCGGCACCCGTTATGCTGTCCGCGCATGCCCTTCGCGCCCCCCGCCCGCCTGCTGGCCGTCCTGCTGCTCTGCCTGTGCGTGGCCGCACCGGCGGCGGCGCTGGAACTGGTGGCCGTGCGGGTCACCGGGCTCGCCGACGAAGCGCAGCGCGGCGACGTGCTCGACGCGCTCTCCCTGCACCGCCTCAACCCCAACCGCCGCAAGGCGCTCACCGAAAGCCGCCTGTCCTTCCTGCTGCGCCGCATCCCGCGTGAAGCGCGCCAGGCCATGGAGCCCTACGGCTACTACGACACCCAGGTCGATACCGAAGTCCAACGCGACGGCGAACGCGTCACCGTGCGCGTGGCCATCACACCCGGCGAACCGGTGAAGGTTCGCAAGCGCGAGCTGGCGCTCACCGGCGCCGCCGAAGCCGACACCGCCCTAAGCCGCCGCCTGCAACGCCTGCGCCCGCGCGAGGGCCAGGTGTTCGACCACGCCACCTACGAAACCGGCAAGGCCAACATGGACCGGGCGCTGGCGGCGCGCGGTTATTTCGACGCGCGGCTCGACACCCACCGCGTCACCGTCAGCCGCGCCGGGCACGCCGCCGACATCGCCCTGGCCTGGGACAGCGGCGAGCGCTACACGCTGGGCGAAGCCACGCTCGAAGGCCACCCCTTCCGCCCCGGCCTGCTCGAACACCTGGTGCCGTGGAAACCCGGCGAGCCCTACGACCAGGCCGAACTGCTGGCGCTGCAGGCCTCGCTGGCCGAGCTCGATTATTTCGCCGCCATCGACATCCGCCCGCGCCCCGACGACGCGCAGGACAAACAGGTGCCCGTGACCGTGGCGCTCAGCCCGGCCAAGCGCAGCGTGTATTCGGCAGGCGTGCGCTTCGGCACCGATTCCGGCCTGGGCCTCACCGGCGGCCTGGAGCGGCGCTGGGTGAACGACCGCGGCCACAAGTTCGAAAGCCTGCTCAGCCTGGCCCAGCGCCGCAACGACCTGGCCACGCAGTACCGCATCCCCGCCTTCAAGTGGCTCGACGGCTGGTACACCGCCAGCGCCAGGCTGCGCCAGGAAGAGGTGGACGGCATCAACAACGAACTGCTCGAAGTGGTGGGCAGCCGCAGCGGCCGGCTGGGCAACTGGAACCTGCTGGCGGCGCTGAACTACCGGCGCGAGCGCTTCGAGGACGCCGCCACCGGCTTCGACTACGCGTACTCGACGCTGGTCTATCCCTCGCTGTGGGCGCAGTGGGGCGAAAGCGACGACCCGCTCTACCCGCGCGCCGCGCGTGGCCTGACGGTGGAACTGCGGGCGGGCTCGTCGGCCTTCGGGTCGGACATCGACTTCCTGCAGGTGCGCGCCGAAGGCCGCTGGATCCGCAGCTTCGGCCGCCGCCACCGCCTGCTGCTGCGCGGCGAAGCCGGCACCACGGTGAGCGGCGACTTCCCCAACTTCCCGCCCTCGCTGCGTTTCTACGCCGGCGGCGACCGCAGCGTACGCGGCTACGGCTACAAGGAAATCGGCCAGTACTTCACCGGTACCGACGGGCGCCGCTACGTGTTCGGCGGCAAGCACCTGCTGGTGGCCAGCGTCGAGCTCGAGCGTTTGTTCACCCGCGAGTGGGGCGCGGCGGTGTTCGTGGACGCGGGTGACGCCTTCGACGGCGACGGCAGCTTCGACCCGCAGGTGGGCGCCGGGATCGGCCTGCGCTGGCGTTCGCCGGTGGGCCCGGTGCGCATCGACGTGGCGCACGGCTTCGGCGGCGACGCGCAGCAGTCGATCCGACTGCACCTCAACATCGGGCCCGACCTGTGAACGCGCCCGCCGCCGCCCGCCCGCCGCGTTCGCGCCTGCAGCGCTGGTCGCGACGCGCGCTGTGGCTGGCCTTCGCGGGCGGCGCGCTGCTGGGCGCGGTGCTGGCGTGGCTGCTGCTCACGGGCAGCGGCCGCGACACGCTGCTGGGCCAGGTGACGGACCTGCTGCCACCCGGCGCGCTCACCTGGGAACGCGCCGAAGGCAGCGTGCGCGGCCCGCTGGTGCTGCACGACGCGGTTTACCGGCAGGGCGAAGTGGAGCTGCGCGTGAAGCGCCTGATGCTCGACCCCGACCTGCTGCCGGTGCTCGGCCGCCGCCTGCAGCTCGACGCGCTGGAACTGGAGGGCGCGGTGCTGACGCTGCCCGCGTCGGCAGACGAACCCTTCGAACTGCCCGAGTGGCCCGAGGTGCTGCCGCGCCTGCCCCTGCCGCTCGACATCCGCAGCGCGCGCGTGGACGTACGCGGACTGCAGGTGTTTCAGGGCGAGCTGCAACGCGTGGACATAGGCACGCTCGAAGCCCGCGGCCTGCACCTGGTGGACGAGGGTTTCACGCTCACCGAACTGCGCGTGGACAGCAACCTCGGCCGCGCCAGCCTCAAGGGCGAATATCGCCCCGCGCGCGACTTCCGCAGCGCGCTCACCGGCACCTTCGCCCGCGGCGCCACCGACGAAGCGCCGGCCGCCGCGCTTCAGTTCAGCCTGCAGGGCAAGCTCGACGCGCTGGCGCTGGACGTGCGCGGCGACGCGCCGCAGCCGCTGCTGCTGCAGGCCACGCTGGCCAACGGAAAGGGCGACTCGCCGGAATGGAAGATCAGCGCGCGTTCGGACGGCCTGGCCCCCGCGCTGCTGGGCCTCGCGCCCGGCGAACCGCTGCGCTTCGCGCTGCAGCTCGAAGGCGTGGGCGCCACGGCCACGCTCTCGGGCGAAGGCGGCCAGGGCGAAACGAACCTCACCATCGAACCCTCCGAACTGTCGCTGTCCGGCGACGTGCTGCGCGTCGACCCGCTCGACCTGGTGCTGGACAACGGCCGCGTGCGCGTGGTCGGCGACGCCAAGCTCGACGCCACCAGTTCCTTCGACCTGCGCATCAGCAGCGACGGCCTGCGCTTCGAACCCGCCGCCGGCGAACCGGGCGCGCTGCCGGTGACCGCACGCGGCGAACTCGTCGCCCGCGGCGTCGCCGACGACTGGACGCTGGAAGGCGAAGCCGTGCTCGCCCGCAACGGCGAAGAAGCCCGCCTGCGCGTGGCCGGCGAAGGCGACCGCGAGCAGCTGCGCCTCGACGCCCTGCGCGCCAGCACGCCCGGCGGCGCACTCGAGGGCAGCGGCCGCGTGCGCTGGTCGCCGCGTTTCGAACTGGGCCTGCAGGTGGCGCTGCAGGAACTCGACCCCGGCTATTTCCTGCCCGACTACCCCGGCCGCCTGAGCGGCGCGCTCGACCTGCAGGCGGTGAACGACGCCGCCGGCTGGCAGGGCGCGTTCACGCTCGAAGACCTGCGCGGCGAACTGCGCCAGCGCGCCGTCGCCGGCCGCGCCAACGCCACCTGGCAGGCCGGCCAGGGCCAGGGCGAGGCCACGCTGCGGCTGGGCGAAAGCGCGGTGCTGGCGCGCGGCGGCTTCGGCCGGCGCTACGACCTGCAGGTGCAGCTCGAGCCGCTGCAGCTGGCCGACGTGCTGGCCGGCGGCGAAGGCCGCGTGGAAGGCCGCTTCGCGCTGCAGGGCCCGGCGGCCGCGCCCGATGTGTCCGCCGAACTTCGCGGCAGCGCGCTGGCCTGGGGCGATGACCGCGCCGAGACGCTCACGCTGTCGGGCCAGCTGCCGGCGCGCGGCGAGGGCGGCGACTTCACCATCGAAGGCACCGGCGTGGCCTTCGGCGGCCCACGTGCCGACGCCCTGTCGCTGCGCGCGCGCGGCAGCCAGGCGCAGTTCGCGCTCGAGGCGCAGGCCGGCGGCGAACACGGCGAACTGCAGCTGGAGGGCGACATCGGCCGCGAGGGCACGACGTGGGCCGGTGCGCTCTCGGCGCTGCAGTTCACGCCGAGCGTCGGGCCGGAGCTCACCCTGGAAGACGAGGCCGTCTTCCGCCTGGGCGCCGGCGTGCTGCAGCTCGATCGCAGCTGCCTGCGCGCGGGCGACACGGCGGGCCGCCTGTGCGTGGCCGCCACCGGCGAACGCGTCACGCTCGACGGTGACGACCTGCCGCTGGTNNAAGGCGGTGGCCGAAAGCCGCGAACGGGTGCGGGGCGCCTTTGCGGGCATCGGCCTGGCGCTTCCGGCCAAGCGGATCATCGCCAATCTGGCCCCGGCCGATCTGCCCAAGGAGGGCAGTCATTTCGACCTGCCGCTGGCCCTGGCCCAGCCCTGGCTGCCCACCGACGAAGGCGTGCCGCTGTCGCTGGACGGCGTGGTGGCGCTGCGCGCGGCGCTGCAGCGCGGCCGGGACGGCGCCTGGCGCGGCGACGGCGAGGCCACGTCGCCACTCGGCGTGCTGAGGCTGGATCCGGAATCCGAGCGCGAAGTGTTCCGCTACGAAGCCCTGCGCCTGGGCTTCACCCTGGCGGGCGACGCGCTGCAGGCCGAGCTCACCGCAAGCCTCGCCGACGACGGCCGCGTTTCCGCGCGTTTGGACACCGGCCTCGCCGACACCGCCCCGCTCGACGGCGAACTCCAGCTCGACGTGCGCGACCTCACCTTCCTCGAGCTGCTCTCGCAGGACCTCGCCGCGCCCACCGGCCGCCTGCAGGGCCGGCTGCAGCTGGCGGGCACGCGCGCGGCCCCGGCAATCAGCGGCGAGGCGCGCCTGGCCGCCTTCGCGGCCGAACTGCCGGGCCTGGGGCTGAAGCTGGCCGAGGGCGGATTCGAACTCAGCGGCCAGCCCGACGGCGTGGCGCGGCTGTCGGGCAGCGTGCGCTCGGGCGAGGGCCGGCTGCGCCTGGACGGCAGCCTCAATTTCGCCAACCCGGAAGCGCCGCTGCAGCTGGTGCTGGGCGGCGAACAGGTGACCTTCGCCAGCACGCCCGAGCTCTATCTCATCGCAAGCCCCACGCTGGCGCTGCGCTTCGAAAATGGCCAGCTGCAGGTGCGCGGCCGCATGGTAGTGCCCGAGGCGCGCGTGGACCTGGAGTTGCTTGATTCCAGCGCCTCGGTGTCGCCGGACGTGGTGGTGCTAGACCCGGTGGACCCGGAGCAGGGCCGCGCGCTGCCGCTGGACCTGGATTTCGCGGTGGCGCTGGGCGAGGACGTGCGGCTGAAGGGTTTCGGCCTCGACGGCCGCATGGCCGGCACCCTGGCCCTGCGCCAGCGCCCGGGCCGCGCCGCCACCGCCTCGGGCACGCTGGAGGTCACCGGCGACTATCGCGCCTACGGCCAGGCGCTCAGCATCCGCCGCGCGCGCCTGGGTTACGCCGATTCCGCCGTGGACAACCCGACGCTCGACATCCGCGCCGAGCGCGCCTTCGACGATGTCACCGTGGGCGTGCAGGTGCGCGGCACCGCGCGCCGGCCGGAAACCACGGTCACTTCGCGCCCGGCCATGGACACCAGCGAGGCGCTGTCATGGCTGGTGTTCGGGCGGCCGCTGAGCACCGCCACCGGCGCCGAATCGCAGCAGCTCGACGCCGCCGCCATGGCGCTGGGCGCGGGCGGCAACCTGGTGGCGCAGCAGGTGGGCGCGCGCCTGGGCCTGGACGAAGCCGGCATCAGCGATTCGCGCAACCTCGGCGGCGCCGCGCTCACCGTGGGCAAGTACCTCTCGCCGCGCCTCTTCATCAGCTACGGCGTCTCGCTGGTGGGCAGCGGCCAGGTGGTGACGCTCAAGTACCTGCTCGCCCGCGGCTTCGACGTCAGCGTCGAGTCCGGCAACGAAAACGCCGCCTCCCTCAACTGGCGCACCGAACGCTGAAAAGAATAGGGGTCAGAGTACTAATTCCGGCTCCACCGGAATTAGTACTCTGACCCCTATTCTTTTGCTCCAAGAGAAAGGCCGCCCGGAGGCGGCCTTTCGGATGTTGCGGGTAGCTCGCGGTCAGAACGTGACGCGCAGGCCCAGGCTGGCGCTGTTGCGCTCCTGCTGGTCGTCGCTCAGGCGGCCGCTGTAGGCGGCGAAGGCGGTGATGTTCTCGCCCACCTGCCAGTTCACGCCCAGGTCGGCGCTGATCCAGTCCTTCGACGGGGTGAAGCCCGGCATGGTGAAGCGGCCCGGCATCGAGTTCGAACCGGCGTTCACGAACAGCTGGCCGTCCTCGCTCTCTTCGTTGTAGGCCACGCGCAGGAACGGACGCACGCTCTCGTAGTTGCCCATCAGCTGGTAACCAGCGCGGGTGACCATCGAATCGCGGTCGAAGCCGGCGAAGTTCATCGAGGTGGCGCTGCCGCTTTCTTCGGCGTACTCGTCCACTTCCTGCTGCACCCACGAGGCCGACACGAACGGGCCGTGCTGCAGGCCCGAGGTCGAACCGAACAGCCAGCCGATGCCGAGCTCGGCGCCGATCAGGCTGGCGTTGGTGGAACCGGCCTCTTCGCGCAGGTAGGGACCAAGCTGGATGTAGCGGGTCAGGTCGAGGCTGGTGCTGCCGCCGCTGACGGCGCCGTGCACGTAACCACCGCCGCCGAAGCGCAGGGTGCCGTGCAGCGAACCGATCACCGAGCGGCCGTCGATGCCGCCGATGCCGGTGTCGTTGTCGTGGTTGCCCAGGGTGACGGCCACGCCCCAGTAGGCGTTTTCGCTGTAGCGGTGGTTCGCGCCCAGCGACAGGCTCATCACGTCGGCGCTGGCGCCCGGCACGGCGGCGCTGGCGTCGTAGTCCTGCTCGCCGTACTGCACGGTGGCGTAACCCCGCACGCTGCCCACTTCGCGGTCGAGCTGGAAGTCGGAGAACATCTCGTCGTTGATGGCGCGGACGTGGTTCTCGTTCATCTGCACGCCGGCTTCGCCCGCCATCGAGAACTGCACCGGCGCGGCGATGGTGGAGAGCACCACGTTGGCCAGCATCGCGTGCGCGGCGCCGGTCGGGTGCACGCCGTCGGCGAACAGGTAGGTTTCGTTGGTGCCCGGCGCGTAGGTCGCCGGCAGGCCGGAACCGGCCGGGCCGCAGGCCACGGAGTTGGCCGGCTGGCAGGCGGTGCCGGTGATGTTGGTGAAGCCGTAGCGGCCCGGGTTGGCGGTGATCTCGCCGATCAGGCCGAAGGTGTTGATCGAGATGATGCCGTCGCCCAGCTGGCCCAGGCCGGTGGCGAGCGCCGAGTTGTACACCACGGTGATCTGCGACACCGAGCTGGCGTTCGGGGTGGAACCGAACTGCGGCGTGGCGCCGAGGTTCGGCAGGTTGTAGACGATGATGTAGTTCGCGCCGGCGGCCTGCAGGCGGCCGATCTGCTGCACGTAGGCGGTGGCGGCGGCCACGGTGAGCGCCTGGGCGTTGGCCGGATTCAGCGTGAGCGCGGCGAAGATGTCGTTGGCGCCGCCCCAGATGCTGTAGAGCGCGTTCGGGTCGGCCACGCCGCCGGTGAGCGACAGGTACTGCGTCACCTGCGTGCCGATGTTCGGCACCGGGTTGAGGCAGGGCGCGGCCGCGTTCACGCAGGCGCCGCCCCAGGCGAAGTTGGTGCCGCCGGCCAGCGAATTGCGCGCCTCGAGGCCGAAGGCCGCGGCGATGATCTCGGCAGCGACCGGATCCGGGTTGGTGGTGAAGCTGAAGCCGGCCGGGAGGCCCTGCGCCTGGGCGATGTTGCCCGAGTCGCTGAGGCTGTCACCGAACACGACGACGTTGCTGAATTCCTGGGCCTGGGCCGCGCCGGCGCAGCCAAGCGCCAGGGCAAGCGCGCCAGCCAAACGGTTGAAACGGGGCATGTGCAACTCCTTCGGACTTATGTAAGGCCGGGTGCGCCCCGGCGAGGCCGCCCCACCTTAATCCAAAGGGCAAATCCGTACCACTGGGTAGGGTCATTCAGAAATACGGGCGCCACGAAGCCGTGGTACCCCGCCCACCACCTCGGTCCANNAAGGCGGGGGAAGCCGGTGGCGCGGCCGCGGCCGGCGATGTCGGCCACCTTGCGGCGGAAGTGTTCGCGGCCCAGGCCGGCGTCGAACCGGGCCAGCCACAGCGACTGCGCGCTGCCCTGCTCTTCCACCCAGGCCACCCAGACGCCGCTGGCGTCGGCGGCCAGGTCCAGCCGCCCCTGCTGGGCCTCGCCGCGGGCCAGCTCCTTCATGCCGGCGAAGCTGCGGCCACCGTCGTCGGAGCGCGCCAGGCGGATGGCGGGCGTGCCGCCGGTGGCGGTGTACCAGGCCACCCAGGCCTGGCGGCCGAGTGCGGCAATGGCCGGCCCGTTCACCGGGCAGGCCGGCATCACCCAGCGGTCGGCGTGCACGGTGACGGGCGCATGCCACTGGCGGCCGTCGAAGCGCGCCACGGCGATGTCGCGCACTTCGCCCGGGGCGCGATCGCGGTAGGCCAGCAGCACGCCTCCGTCGGCGGCCACGCTGTCGGTCTGGCAGCAGTCGCAGGTGCTGGCGTCGAGTTCGCGTTCGGCGCGTTTGCCGCCAGCGTCGAAGCTGGCGGCGCGCAGGGTCATGGCGCCGCCCGGGCCGCCGTGGCCGGCATGGCTGGCGTGCCCGCCGCCGCCGGTGTGGCGGCCGTCGAGCCAGGCGATGCCCAGCCGGCCGTCGGGCTGCGCCCACAGCGTGGCGAAGCCGTGTTCGGTGGGCGTGCCGTCGTCGTGCACGGGCGCGGTGGGCGCCCAGGTCTTGCCGCCGTCGCGCGAGCTTTGCAGCCGCACGTCGTAGGCGTAGGTGGCGTCGGCGTTTTTCACCAGCGTGTGCGCCCACAGGCTGCCGTCGGGCAGGGCCTGCAGCGCGGGGAAGTCGGCCCAGTTCACGAACCAGTCCGCGCCCTCGGCAATGGTGCGCGCGGGCGACCAGCCGGTGCGCGCGTCGTGGCGCGCGAAGGCCAGGCGGTGGCCACCGACGGCGCGGCGCTCTATCCAGCTCAGCAGCAAGTCGCCGTCGGGCGCGAGCGAGAGATTGGGCTGCGCCGCGCCGGGCGGCGACGGCATCGGCCAATCGGCCACGGTGGCGGCGTGCGCGGCAGGCGCGAGGGCAAGCAAGGCAATGAGCAGCGGCTTCATGCCGCCAATCTAATCGCCCGGGGCGTCGGCGTCACCGTGGCGGTAGCCGAAGCGCTCGTGCAGCGCCGCCAGCTGCGTGCGGAAGCGCCGCGCTTCCCAGGCCAGCAGTCGCCAGCCCACGTCCAGCACCAGCGCGAATCCGAGCCCGCCCACCACGCCGCCCACCACCAGCGCGTTCACGTGCGTGCCCAGCGCTCCCGCACCTTCGCCGTAACCCGTGAGCCCGATCAGCCACGCGCCCAGCGCATGCGTGGCGTAATAGATGGGGCCCAGCGTGAGCGGGTTGGTGACCATCTGCAGCGCCGTCATCACCGTGAGGTTGCCGCGCAGCCACACCGCCAGCGCCAGGCCCAGCAGCAGCTGCAGGCCGTACACCGGCATCAGCGCCAGCACCGCGCCGGCGTACAGCGACACCAGCACGTGCTTGCGCTTGAACGACCACAGGTAGGGCCGCTTGCGCGCCGCATCGGCGAACCATTTCACCACCGGGTAGCGCGCCACGTTGGCGCGGCGCGGCAGCGGCCGCAGCCAGCGGCGCAGGCGACGGCGGCGCGCCAGCCAGCGCCGGTGCAGCGGATGCGTGCGAACGGGCATGTGCAAGGCCGCGCCGCCTCAGGCGACGCGGCGGCCCTTGCGCTTGGCCAGCTGCACCAGCAGCAGCGAAATCGCCGCCGGCGTCATGCCGGGAATGCGCTGCGCCTGGCCCAGGGTTTCGGGGCGCACGCTGGCGAGCTTGCCCTGCAGTTCGGCCGACAGGCCCGGCAGGCCGGCGTAATCGAAGTCGGCCGGGATGCGGGTGTCTTCGTGGCGGCGCTGGCGTTCGATTTCCTCGCGCTGGCGCTCGAGGTAACCGGAGTACTTCACGCCGATCTCCACCTGCTCGGCCACCGCGGCATCGCCCACGCCGGGGCCCAGCGCGGGCAGCGCCATGAGCGCGGCGTAGTCGAGCTCGGGGCGCTTCATCAGGTCGAGCGCGGTGCATTCGCGGCTCAGCGCCACGCCGGTGGCGGCCTCGAGCTCGCGCGCCAGCGCGCCGCCGGGCGCGGCCCAGACGGCCTGCAGGCGGGCGCGTTCGCGCTCCACTGCCTCGGCCTTGCGCGAAAACGCCGCCCAGCGCATTTCGTCCACCAGGCCCAGTTCGCGGCCGACGGGCGTGAGGCGCGCGTCGGCGTTGTCCTCGCGCAGCTGCAGCCGGTATTCGGCGCGGCTGGTGAACATGCGGTAGGGCTCGGTGGTGCCGTGCGTCACCAGGTCGTCCACCAGNNTAGCCGGTGGTGCCGTTGATCTGGCCGGCGAAGAAGAGGCCGGCCACGGCCTTGGTTTCCAGCGACGCCTTCAGCCCGCGCGGGTCGAAGTAGTCGTATTCGATGGCGTAGCCCGGGCGGGTGATCACCGCCGCCTCGAAACCCTTGATCGAACGCACCAGCGCCAGCTGCACGTCGAAGGGCAGCGAGGTGGAAATGCCGTTCGGGTAGATCTCGTGCGTGTCCAGGCCCTCGGGCTCGATGAACACCTGGTGCGATGCCTTGTCGGCGAAACGCACCACCTTGTCCTCGATGCTGGGGCAGTAGCGCGGGCCCACGCCTTCGATCACGCCCGAATACATGGGCGAACGGTCCAGGCCGCCGCGGATGATGTCGTGGGTTTGCTCTGACGTATGGGTGATCCAGCAGCTCACCTGGCGCGGGTGGTCGGCGGCGCTGCCCAGGAAGGAGAACACCGGCACCGGCGTGTCGCCCGGCTGCTCGGCCAGGCCGGTGAAATCGATGCTGCGGCCGTCGATGCGCGGCGGCGTGCCGGTCTTGAGCCGGTCCACCGCGAACGGGCGCTCGCGCAGGCGCTGGGCCAGGGTGGTGGCCGGCGCGTCGCCGGCGCGGCCGCCCGGGTGGTTTTCCAGGCCCACGTGGATGCGCCCGGCCAGGAAGGTGCCGGCGGTGAGCACCACCGCCTCTGCTTCGAAGCGCAGGCCGGTCTGCGTGATGGCGCCGCGCACGCGGTCGCCTTCGATCACCAGGTCGTCCACCGCCGCCTGGAACACGGTGAGGTTGGGCTGGTTTTCCACCATTCGGCGGATGGCCGCGCGGTAGAGCGCGCGGTCGGCCTGGGCGCGGGTGGCGCGCACGGCCGGCCCCTTGCTGGCGTTGAGCGTGCGCCACTGGATGCCGGCCTGGTCGGCGGCGCGGGCCATGGCGCCGCCCAGTGCGTCGATCTCGCGCACCAGGTGGCCCTTGCCGATGCCGCCGATGGCCGGGTTGCAGCTCATCGCGCCGATGGTCTCGATGCTGTGCGTCAGCAGCAGCGTGCGCGCGCCCGCCCGCGCGGCGGCGAGCGCCGCCTCGGTGCCGGCGTGGCCGCCGCCGATGACGATCACCTCATGGCTGAGCATGGCGAGGGGTCCTGGGCATGGGGCGCGATTATCCCGCGCCGGGGGCTGGCCTGCACCCGCGTCGAAGGCTTGGCACGGTTCCTGCTTTATCCCCATGGCACCTACCGCGGCCAACGCCGGGGGGCGTCGACCAGACTGAACAGGGGCTGGTCAGGCGCGC
Organism: Arenimonas sp.; assembly: GCA_003497545.1. Lineage (GTDB taxonomy): Bacteria > Pseudomonadota > Gammaproteobacteria > Xanthomonadales > Xanthomonadaceae > Arenimonas. The sequence goes on from DNNT01000091.1 coordinate 16,699, forward strand.
GGTGGGGATGCCAGGGCCTGGAGCTCCCGGGGGGGAGCTCCAGGCCCTTTTTTTTGTCCGCGATTTGCGCAGCCTGCTTGTTCAAGGCGCGCCGGGAAGAAAGTCGGCGCCCGGCGGGTCATGGAACAGGGGGAATCCAGGGGACCTGGTGCCGGGCGCCGAACAGGCGATGCGGGGGCTTCGCTTGCGTCACAAAGCGACGCGTTGGGTCAGTTCGTGGGCCTAGGATGCGCCGCCGACCCGGGCGGTGCAATGCCGGAAAAGGCCTTGGAACTAGCGTTCGTCGTCGGATGTTTCGTTTTGTGACGTAGTTCTCACTCGCGGTTCCGGCGCGGGTTTCGGGGCCGGCATCGGACGCGGCATGGCGCGCGGCGGCGGCGCCGGCCGCGACTCGGGCGCCGGGCGGGCCGACGGATAACGCATCTGCGGGCCGCCCGACGTGGCCGGGGCCGGGCGCACCGGCGCCGGCGCGCGGTACTGCTGGCGGGGCGCGGGTTCGGCGTAGCGAGGAGAAGGCTCGTAGGCCGGCTTGGTGCGGACGCCCGGGTACGCGGGCCGCACCGCTTCGCCGCCGGACGAGGGCATCGGCCGCACCGAGGCTTCCGGCGTGCGCCGCACCGGCGGGCGCACCGGCTCGCCGCCCACCGACGGGCGCGGGCTGCCGACCGGCCGCGGGTACTGCGGCTGGTAACGCGCGCCCGGCACCGGCTTGGGCTGCGAACGTTCGCCGTTGCGGTCTGGGTAACCCTGGCGGACGCGCTCGCGCTCGTATTCGCGCTGGCGCTCGCGGTCACGGTAGTAGTCGCGGTAGTAATCGCGCGAGCGGTAGCCGCCGTACCAGCCCCAGTTGTTCCAGGACCAGTAGTTGCCGAAGCCGAAGCTCCAGCCCGGCGAATAGCTGTAGGGGTAATAGCCGCCCCAGGCCGGCGTGCAGCCGTAGTAGCTGCGGCAGCGGTAGCGGTCGAGGCCGTAGAACGGCGCGTAGCCATAGCCATAACCCACGCCGTAACCATAGTCGTACCGGTAGTCGTCGTAGTCTTCGCCGTAGTAGTAGTCGCCCTCGCCCTCGTAGGCGGGGTAGTAGTAACCGCCGTCGCGGTAGACCTCGCGGCCCTGGTAGTAGCCGTCGCCGTAGGTGGCGCAGCCCGAGAGCAGCAGCAGCGCGGCCAGGGCGGTGAGAAGTCGTTTCATGGCGGTATCCCCCGGGTTCAATCGCAGCATCGGCGCGAGGCGGTGAATCCGTGCTTAATTCAGCCCTCGCCCGCATGGTACTGTGCGCGGCCTTCACGCACCGCGAACGGAGTTGTCATGTCCCTGCACCAGGCCTCCGGTCGCTGGAAGTTCGGCCTGGTGCTGGCCCTGGTCACGGCGGGCTGCTGGGCCACCCTGCCGGTCGCGCTCAAGCTCACGCTCGAGCAGCTCGACCCCATCACCCTCACCTGGTTCCGCTTCCTGCTGGCGGCCGGTGTCATGCTGGCCTGGCTGGCGGCCCGCGGCGGCCTGGGCGGCTTCGCCAGACTCGACCGCAAGCGCTGGCTGCTGCTGGGGTTTTTCGTGCTGACGACCTTGAGCCTGCTTCTGGACCTGGCACTCGGGCCGG
>DNNT01000067.1:0-306 GCA_003497545.1 Arenimonas sp.
TGGACCTGCGGGTGCGCCGCGGCACCGGCATCGGCACCGGCCTGCGCGCCGCCAGCCTGGTGGTGGCGCGTCGCCGCGATCCCGGGGTCACGCCGCTGCGAGCCGGTGCGCCGGCCCTGGCCCTGCGTCCGGGCATGAGCGCCGGATGAGTACCAACGAAGGAATGAAAAACGTGGAAATCCATACCGACGGCGCCTGCCTCGGCAACCCGGGCCCCGGCGGCTGGGCCGCGCTGCTGCGCCACAACGGCCGCGAGCGCGAACTGGCCGGCGGCGAGGCGCAGACCACCAACAACCGCATGGAGCT
>DNNT01000067.1:377-8932 GCA_003497545.1 Arenimonas sp.
GGGCGACCCGGTCAAGAACCAGGACCTGTGGCAGCGCCTGCATGCCGCCGCCAAGCCGCACAAGGTGCAGTGGAAGTGGGTCAAGGGCCACGCCGGCCACGTCGAGAACGAGCGCGTGGACAAGCTGGCCCGTGCCGAAGCCGAGAAATTCAGGAGTTGAACGCCCGCATGCGCCAGATCGTCCTCGATACCGAAACCACCGGCCTGTCCTGGGAGAAGGGCAACCGCGTGGTCGAGCTCGGCTGCATCGAGCTCATCGAGCGCCGCCCCAGCGGCCGGCATTTCCACCGCTACTTCAATCCCGGCCGCGAAATGGAAGCCGGTGCCCAGGAAGTGACCGGCCTGACCCTGGAGTTCCTGCAGGACAAGCCGCGCTTCGAGACGGCGGTGGAGGAGTTCCTGGAATTCATCCGGGGCGCCGAGCTGATCATCCACAACGCCAGCTTCGACGTCGGCTTCCTCGACTACGAACTGTCGCTGGCCGGCGCCCACTTCGGCCGCATCAGCGACCACGCCAGCGTGCTCGACACCCTGGCGATGGCGCGCGAACGCTACCCGGGCCAGCGCAACTCGCTGGACGCGCTCTGCCGCCGCCTGGGCGTGGACAACGGGCACCGCAAGCTGCACGGCGCGCTGCTCGACGCCGAGCTGCTGGCCGAGGTTTACCTGGGAATGACCTCGGGCCAGGGCGACCTGGGCCTGCTGGCCGCCGGCGAGCCCGAGTCCGCCGATGGAAAGGCCGGCCTGGACCTGGCCGCGGTGGCCGCTGTCGCCCGGGTGGTGCTGCGTGCCGACGCCGACGAACTGGCCGCCCACGAGGCGCGCCTGCGCAAGATCGCCGGCAAGGCCGGCAAGAGCCTCTGGCCGCTGCCCGAACCGGCGGCCTGACCGGGCTTCGTGGATAATCGAACCGACCCATCGCCGGCGAGGCCGCCTTGAACGCCACCGTCCTGCTCACCTCGGTCGACATCAACATCCCCGGCTACCGCATCCTGCGCCCCATAGGCGAAGGCGGCATGGCCTCGGTCTTCCTGGCGGTGCAGGAATCGCTGGACCGCGAGGTGGCGCTGAAGGTGATGTCGCCGGCGCTGGCGGCCAACCCGGAATTCGCCTCGCGCTTCCTCACCGAAGGCAAGATCACCGCCAAGCTGCAGCACCCGAACCTGGTGACGGTGTACGACATCGGCAGCCACGGCAGCGTGTATTACCTGGCCGCCGAGTACATCCCCGGCGGCACGCTCAAGGAGCGCATCACCGAGGGCGGCCTGGACGTGGGCCACATCCTCGACATCGCCGGCGACATCGCCTCGGGCCTGGATTTCGCCCACCAGAAGGGCTTCGTCCACCGCGACGTGAAGCCGGGCAACGTGTTGTTCCGCAACGACGGCCGGGTGGTGCTGGCCGACTTCGGCATCGCCAAGGCCATGGACGGCAGCAACAGTTCGACCGTGGCCGGCGCGTCCATCGGCACGCCCGACTACATGAGCCCCGAGCAGGCGCGCGGCGAACCCGTGGACGGCCGCTCCGACCTCTACAGCCTGGGCACGGTGCTTTATGAAATGCTGGTGGGCACGCCGCCCTACCAGGCCTCCGACGCCTTCACCGTGGCGCTGATGCATGTCACCCACCCGGTGCCCGAGCTGCCGGAGCCTTATGCGTGGCTGCAGCCGCTCATCAACGGGCTGATGGCCAAGGATCCGGCGCAGCGTTTCAACACCGGCGCGGCCTTCGTCGAGGCGCTGAACAGGCTGGTCGCGAATGCGCCGCCGGGTGCCATCGGCCAGGCGACCAGCGCGCGCAAGCCCACCGGCAACCGCCACGCCGGCGCCACCCAGCAGCGCACCCGCATCAGTGCGCGCGACGCGAAATCGCGCCCGGCCTGGGTGCTGCCCGTCGCGGGCGCGGGTGGTGCGTTCGTGGCGGCGGTACTGGCCTGGTNNCGCGACGCTGCCCGCCGCTTCGTCGCCGGCGCAGGCCGAGGGGCCGTTGCCGGAGGGATTCCAGTTGCCGCAGCCGGTGGGCGTGGAAGTGGACCCGGACCTCGAGGCCATGCTCAACGCCGGCGACAAGCTGCTGGAGAATGGCATTCGCCCCGGAGCCAACGTGGGCCGTGGCCTGGACCGTCCCGCCGACAGCAGCGCGTTGGGCTTTTACCGCAAAGTGCTGGCACGCGATCCGGAAAACGCCCGCGCGCGAGCCGGCATCGCCGCGATCGCAGCCTTCTACCGCCGCTTCGCTTACCAGGCCTGCGACCGCGGGCGCTGGGTGCAGTGCCGCCTGCTCGTGGCGCGCGGCCTCGAAATCGCCCCGGACGATCACTACCTGCGCCAGTTGCAGGACGCCGCGCTCAGCGGCGAAGCCGGCGGCACGCCGTCGCTGCCGCCACCGCCCGCGGGCTGAAGCGCCTCAACGCCGCCGCAGCAGGATGACGGTGACGTTGTCCGAACCGCCGCCGTCGAGCGCGGCGGACACCAGGNNAGCAGCAGCTGCTGGCCGGGACGCAGTTCGCCCGACAGCGTTTCCACCTTAAGGCTCTGGGGATCGGTGACGCCCAGGGCCTGGGTGACCACGTTGCGGTGCGGGTGCACGCGCGCCTGTTCGGCGGTGATGGCGCCCTGGTCGATGAGTTCCTGCACGTAGCTGTGGTCGGCCGACAGTTGGCGCAGCTGGCCGTTCCACAGGTAGGCGCGGCTGTCGCCGACCCAGGCCAGTTCGAAGCGGTGCTCGGTGATGCGCAGCGCCACCATGGTGGTGCCCATGGGCAGGCTTTCGGCGCGCTGGCGGCTGTGGCGGATGATGTCCTCGTCGGCGCGGCGGATGGCGTCCACCAGCGAACGCCCGGCGCGCACCTCGCGCACCACGGCGTCGCGCGCCAATGCGCTGGCCACTTCGCCGAACTCATGGCCGCCCATGCCGTCGGCGACCAGCCACAGGCCGAGCTCGGCGTCGCCGTAGTAGGTGTCCTCGTTGAGCTCGCGGCGCAGGCCGACGTGGCTCAGGTGGCCGAATTCGATCATGCGCGGCGCCCTGGGGTGGCCTGGTTTCGGGGGTCGGTCATCGTCCACATCATGCGTTTGCCCGTTGGCGGCCTGCAAGCCGCCGGTCAGAACTCCATCCGGAAGCCGAGGGCCAGGTTGTACTGCGAGCTTCCGTTCCTGCCGACCAGGCGCTCGTAGTAGAAGAAACCCGAGCGGCCCCTGGTGAGCACCATGGACATGCCCAGGCCGATGCGGAAGTAGTCGGTGTCCAGCGGGTCGCCCTCGAGCACCATGGCGGTGCCGCTGGGGTCGTTGATGAAGCGGGCTTCGAGCGCCTGCGGGTCGTCCTGGAATTCGTGCTCCCATTCGAGCTGCAGGTGCGGCATCAGCACGCCCCAGTCGGTGCTGGCGGTGTAGGTGAGCTTGCCGCCGAGCACGCTGGCCAGCGAATCCACCGAGCGCGAATTGATGTGCAGGCCCAGGCCATTGCCCGGTCCGGAGTCGAGGCTTTCGTCGATGGCGTCGAAGTCCAGGCGCGTGAACAGCATGCGGGCGTAGGGGCCCAGGCCCCAGGCGCCGCGGTTGAAGTCGCGACCGAAGGTGAAAGCGGCCGAGAGCAGGTCGCCCTTCGAATCCGAGCGCGCCTCCTGGTCGATGGCCACCGTGCCGCCGCCGGGCTGGGGCAGGGTGTACTGGATGCGGCGCAGCATCTCGTAGTCGTTGCGGCCCCAGGTGAGCACGCCGTCGACGTACCAGCTGTCGGGCTGGTAGTACGTGGTGTAGCCGGACACGCTCCAGCCACTGGTTTCCAGCCCGCCGCGGCCCTGCGGCAGGTCGGTGTCCTGGCGGGTGATGCCGAACGAGCCGCCGAGGATCCAGCGGTCGCTCCAGCGGTAGTCGACGCCGAAGGTCAGGCCTTCGATGTCGTGGTCGTAGGCCGGGTCCACCGCGCCGCCGTCGGCTTCGCCGCGGCCGATGTTGCCTGCGCCGAAGAAGCCCCAGCGGCTGAAGTCGCCGCCGACCTCGGCCACGCTGTCTTCGCCGCTGAGCGCGGTGGCCAGCAGGCCCAGCGACAGCGGGCCGGAGGGCGTGTTCAGCGCCAGGCCGCCGAAGCGGGTGCCACCGGTGCCGCTGCGCAGCGCGGCGATGCGCGTCTTGAGGTTCTGGAACTGCGACTGCGCGGCGCTGAGGCCGGCATTGGCCTGGGCCAGTGCGACATTCGCCATCAGCTGGTCGAGCGCGGCCACCGCGGCGGCCGGGTCGATGGCGGCGCCGCGGCTGAGCTCCTCGCAGCGCTCGAGCAGGTCCTGCTGCCCCGGCGTGCGCGAGGGCAGGGCGGCCAGTGCCGGACAGAGGCGGTCGATCGCCTTGGCGGCCTCGATGCCAGTGTCCTGGAGGCCTGGCAGGCCAGCCAGTGCGCCCTTGAGCGAGAACACGGCCGGGTTTTCGGCCAGCGGCGAACTGGCGCTGATTTCCACCGGGCCGGCGGCAGCGAGGGTGATGGTGTTGCTGGCACGGCCGCTGGCGTCGGTGACGCTGCTCGCCGCGGCCAGTTCGCCGGTGTCGGCGGCCCAGGCAATGCTCGCGCCCGGCACCGGCAGGCCCGCCGCATTGCGCAGTTCAACCACCAGGGGCTCGGAGGCCGAGCCCGCGGCGAGGGTCTGGCCATCGCCGGACACCACCAGCAGCGCGCCCAGCGCCTCGGCGTTGAGGGTGAAGCTGACGCTGGTCGTCGGCGCATCCTGCCGGGCGGCGGTGACGGTGATGGCGCCGGCGGTCGGGCCCGCGGTCACCGTCGCGCTGGCCTGGCCGGAGCCGTTCGTGGGCCCGCCGGCGACCAGGGTGGCGTCGCCGACCACGGTCCAGTTGATCGCCACGCCAACCGCCGGCGCGCCGCTGTCGTCGGCGATCACCGTCAGCGGCTGGGCGAAGGCACTGCCGACCAGCGCGTTCTGGTTATTGCCCGAAACTATGGCGAGCCCGGGTACGGTGAGCACCGTGGCGTCGAAGGCGAAGCTGGCCTCGTCGCCGCTGCCGGCGACGCCGTCCGGGTCGTAAAGCGCCGTCACGGCGGCCGGGAAGGTGCCCGCGGCCGAAGGCGTGAACGCCACGCCGGCCGTGCCGGCGGCATTGGTGGTGGTCACCGCGCCTGCCGGCGCGAATGGCGCGGTGGCCGTCCAGGCGATGTCCGCGCCCGCGACCGGAACGCCGCCCTGGGTGAGTTGCACACCGAAGGGGATCGGCGCGCCGACGACGCCGTTCGCTGGTGCCGGCGTGGTCGGCGACAGCACGAAGGGCACGGCGGTCACGGTGACGTTGAAGGCCTGCTGCGCCACGGCGCAGAAGGTGCAGCCGCTGTTGGCGACCACGGTGTAGGTGCCGAGCACGGTGGCACTGAAGGTTGCGCTGCTCTGGCCGCCCGCCACCGGGGCGCCGGTGACCGCGCCATCGCCGCCCGGGGGCTGGGCGGTGATCGTCCAGGTCATCGGGGTTCCGTTCGGCGCCGGCAGCGATGGGCTGCCGTAGGCCACCGTCAGCACCAGCGGCGTACCGGTGGGCGTGCTGGGCGCCACCGGCGACACCGGCGTGACCGAAACGGGCTGCACCTGCACGGTGTAATCGACCGGCGGGNNGAGGCGAGTGAGCCGCGGATGACGTAACTGCCGGCCGTCACGATGCTGTTGGTCAGCGTCGTCGTGCCGGCGCCGTCGGGCGCGGCGGCACCGAGGCCGGTGGCGGTGGTGAGGTTGCTGTAGTTGGTGGACAGGCCGCCGGGCGCGCCGTTGAACAGCAGGTTGGTGCCGACCGTGAAGCTGCTGATCTGGTTGGTCACCACCGTCAACGGCGCCGTCGGCGTGAAATCGAAATCGTTGTTGGTGCGGAAGGTCAGCACCTGCGTGTCACCCGCGCAGCCGCCGCTCAGGCAGGTGGCGGTGACGGTGCCGGTACCGCCCGGGTTCGGGCCGAGCGTGACGCTGAACGTGTAGGGCGTGTCGAGCGTGAGCGTGGGGTTGGCGGGCGGCACGATGGTGGCGCCGCCGGTGCCGTCGCCCGCGTTGACCACCAGGCTGACGTTGACGGTGGGCGCGCACGCGGTCTGCGCTTCGATGGTGAAGCTGACGTTGCTGCCGGGCAAGCCGATTTCGTTGGTGGAGCCGATGGTGACGAAATCGCAGGTCTGCGCCAGCGACTGTCCGCTCCACGCGATCCCCATCGCGCCAAGCAGCAGCATCGATGCCAGCCTCAGCATCCGTGTCGCGAACGAATCAACCGCCCGTCGGCCCACCGCGACGCTGCTCGAAGAGTCCATCGCTTTTCCCCTGGTTTGCGGCTATAACGGCGGCTCGAGTATAGCGGCTGACGCGCCGCTGCAAGGGTCTCGGCGCGGGTCGCATTGCTTCCCTGGGAGCCATGCCGATGAACCTGCGCAACGCTTGTCCTGTCCGGTCCCGCCTTCTCGTTTTCGCTTTTGGATTCGCCACCGTATTGGCGGTTGGTTTGCCACCTGCGCCGGCCATCGCCGCGGTGCGCAACGCAGAAGACCTGTTGATCGTCGATTGCCTGCTGCCCGGGCAGATCCGCAAGCTCGGCCGCCAGGCCACCTACCTCAGCGCGCGCCGCCCGGTGCGCACCACCCAGGCCGACTGCGAGATCCGCGGCGGCGAATACGTTTCCTACGACCGCGCCAACTACCAGACCGCGCTGAAGGTCTGGCTCGAAGGCGCGATGTCGGGCAGCGCCGAGGCGCAGAACAACGTCGGCGAGATCTACGCCAAGGGCCTGGGCACCGCGCCCGACTACGGCATGGCCTTCCAGTGGTTCCGCAAGGCCGCCGACCAGGGTTACGGCCGCGCCAAGATCAACCTCGGGTTCCTGTACGAGCAGGGTCTCGGCGTTGCGCAGGACCAGGCCGCGGCGCTGAACCTCTACCGCGAAGCCTCGGGCATCGAGGACGAACTGATGTACGCCTCGGTGGTGCAGGTGCAGATCCGCGCCAAGGACGAGCAGATCACCGGCCTGCAGGAACAGGTGCAGGCGGGCGAAGCCGAATCCGCGGCGCTGCGCGAACAGGTGCGCAAGCTGCAGCAGGAACTGGCCCAGCGCCGCGGTGCCCTGCAGCAGACCCAGCGCGAACTGGCCGAAACCCAGCGCAAGCTCGCCGACGCGCGGGCCTCGGCCGACGACGACCTCACCCGCCTGCTCGAGAACCAGCTGGTCGCGCAGGAGGAAGAGATCAACGCGCAGCGCACCCAGCTGGCCGCGCTCGAGCGCCAGGCCGGCGCAGGCGGCGCGATGCTCGCCGGCGGCGCGCCCATGCTCGAGATCCTCGACCCCGTGTTCGTCGCCACCCGCGGCCGCAACACCGCCGTGTACCGCGGTGGCCCGGGCAAGCGAAAGATCGTCGGCCGCGTGAGCGCGCCGCAGCTGGTGCGCGAAATCACCATCAACGGCCAGGCCGCGGCGCTCACCGCCAACGGCGGCTTCAGCGCCGAGGTGGAAGTGCCCGCGGGTGGCGCGCAGGTGCAGGTGGCGGCGGTGGACCAGCAGGGCGGTCGTGCCCAGCTCGACTTCACCCTGCTGCCGCAGGCGCCGGCGCCGTCTTCGTCGGCGGCGTCGACGGCCGCGGCGCAAAGTGGCGCCCTGCCACGCGACGTCAAGCTTGGCCGGTTCCACGCCGTGGTGATCGGCAACAACAGCTACCGCGACGCCGGCTACCCGACGCTGCAGAGCGCCGCCAATGACGCCAACGCCGTCGCCGACCTGCTGCGCAAGCGCTACGGCTACGAGGCCACGGTGCTGCTCAATGCCAGCCGCCTCGAGATACTCACCGCGCTCAACGAAATGCGTGAGACGCTCAAGCCCGAGGACAACCTGCTGATCTATTACGCCGGCCACGGCGAGATCGGCGCCGACGGCCAGGGCTACTGGGTGCCCAGCGATGGCGTGCAGGGCAACCCGAAATCGTGGATCTCGAACGCGGCGGTCAGCGACATCCTCGACACGCTGGCCTCGCGCCACGTGCTGGTGGTGGCCGACTCCTGCTACTCGGGCACCATGACCCGCGCCTCGGTGCCCACCTTCGCCGCCGGCACGATGGCGCCGGAGAAGTGGGCGGGTTGGGTCAAGGCCATGGCAGCCGGCCGCAGCCGCACCGCTCTCACCTCGGGCGGCGTGCAACCCGTGCCCGACACCGGCAGCGGCCGCCACAGCTACTTCGCCCGGGCCTTCATGAACGTGCTGCAGGACAACGACCGCCTGCTCGAGGGCCAGCGCCTGTTCCAGGAAGTGGCCACGTCCCTGGCCCTGGGCTCGATGGACGCCCCGCTGGCACAGATGCCCGAATACGCCCCGATCCGCTACGCCGGCCACGAAAGCGGCGAGTTCTTCTTCCTGCCCAAGGGCGGCGGGGCGGCGGCCGGCCCCTGAGGCTGGCGGGATGCCGCCGGGCCCCCTATAATGGTGGGCCCGGCGCTCGCAACCGCTGTCGCCGGGTCCGGAGAGGTGGCAGAGCGGTTGAATGTACCTGACTCGAAATCAGGCGTAGGTGCAAGGCGTACCGGGGGTTCGAATCCCCCC
>DNNT01000042.1:0-122 GCA_003497545.1 Arenimonas sp.
CTCAACGAAGCCTTCGCCGCGCAGGCCCTGGCGGTGATCCGCACCTGCGAACTGGACCCGTCGAAGGTGAACCCGCTGGGCGGCGCCATTGCCCTGGGCCACCCGCTGGGCGCCACCGGCGC
>DNNT01000042.1:127-4056 GCA_003497545.1 Arenimonas sp.
GATTTACGCGGATGGACGCGGATCACCACGGATAGTGCAAAAGCGCTTCTATTTTCAAGCCGCTCCATCCGTGAGCGTCCGTGCATTTCCGTGCCCATCCGTGGCAAAAAACCAAACTCACCCCCCGCGACAGCCTTCCCGCCACCCCTTCCACGCATCGCGAGATTGGTACCACCAGTAGCTGAGCTGGGCGCCCACGAAGCCCGCGGGCTTGAGGGCCGAGACCAGGCCGTAGTCGGCGAATTCGCGCCAGCGCGGGTCGCCGTGGGCGATGGCCGAGGCCAGCACTTCGCCGGCGAAGGTGGTCGGCGCCACGCCGTGGCCGCCGAAGGCCTGGGCCAGCCACAGGCCCTCGTCCACCCGGCCGATCTGCGGCATCTGGTGCCGGGCGTAGCTCATCAGGCCCGACCAGGCGTGTTCGATGCGCACGTCGGCCAACTGCGGGAAGACCCTGAGCAGGTCGCGGCGCAGCAGCCGCTGCACGGCGGCCGGCGAACGGTCGAGCACCGAGATGCGGCCGCCCCAGAGGATGCGGGTGTCGGGCAGCGGCCGGTAGTAGTCGAAGGCGAAGCGCGTGTCGTAGATGGCCGCGCGCGTGCGCAGCGCCTCGTCCAGGCGCGGGCCGAGCGGCTCGGTCACCATGACGTAGGTGGCGATGGGCATCACGCCCGCGTCCACGTCGCGGCGCAGGCCGGCCAGGTAGCCGCCGCAGCCCAGCACCACGTGCCGCGCGTGCACCTCGCCCTCGGGCGTGCGTACGCGCCAGCCGTGGCCTTCGCGGTCGAGCGCCAGCGCCGGACTGGCCTCGTGCAGGGACACGCCCTGCCCCGCCGCCACGTTCGCCAGGCCGCGGGCATAGGCCAGCGGGTCGAAATGCAGGGCGTTGGCTTCGAACAGGCCCTCGGTGTAGCGCTCGCTGCGGATGAGTTCCGCCATGCGCGCGCGGTCCAGCCATTCCCACTCCACGCCGAAATGCCGGGCCAGCAGCGCCTGCCGCGCCTTGAGCATCGACGGGTCGCGGAACCAGTTCGCCCAGATGACGCCGGCGTCGGTGGCATCGCAGGCGATGCCGTGGCGGGCGATGCGCTGGCGGATCAGTTCGACGGCGTCCTGCGTGCCCTGGTAGAGCGCCTGGGCGCGCTGTTCGCCCAGCTCGGCCAGCAGCGCGTCCTCGCCGCGGGAAAACCCGCCGAACACGAAGCCGCCGTTGCGGCCCGAGGCGCCGTGGCCCAGCGTCTGCGACTCGAGCAGCACCACGTCGCGCAGGCCGCGTTCGGCCAGGCCCAGCGCGGTGTTGAGGCCGGCGAAACCACCGCCGACGATGCACACCTCCGCCTCCCGGCGGCCCGACAGCGCCGCCCGCGGCGCCGGCGTGGGCGCCTTGGCGCGGTAGAAGGTCGCGGCGTCCATGCAGCGTGCCCCCGGGCCTCAGCGCGCCAGCGCGGCGCGCATGTACTCGCGGGCTGGTTCGGCCAGGTCCTCGTGGTCGAGCGCGAATTCGATGGTGGCTTCGACCAGGCCGATTCGGCTGCCGCAGTCGAAGCGCCGGCCCTGGAAGCGGTAGGCCAGCACGCGCTCCTCCGCCATCAGCGCGGCGATGCCGTCGGTGAGCTGGATCTCNNCGACGATGGCGGTGATCTCGCCGTGGCGCCCGGAAAAATCGCGGGTGGCGACGATGCCGTAACTGCCGGTCTGCTCCTGCGGCACGTCCTGCACCGCGACCACGCTCGCCGATTCCTTCTCGGCCAGGTCGGCCATCTGGCGCAGCGCGCCGGGACCCTTGTTCCAGATCAGGTCGTCGGGCAGCAGCACCGCGAAGGGCTCGTCGCCGACCACGGGCTGCGCGCACAGCACGGCGTGGCCCAGGCCCAGCGCCTCGGCCTGGGTGACGAACACGGCGCGCACGTGCCGCGGCAGCACGTCGCGGATGAGCGCCAGCAGTTCGGACTTGCCGGCCTTCTCCAGCTTCTGCTCGAGTTCGTAGGCCTTGTCGAAGTAGTCGGCCACCGAGTGCTTGTAGCGATTGGTGACGAAGACCAGGGTGTCACAGCCGGCTTCGATGGCCTCGTCCACCGCGTACTGGATCAGCGGCTTGTCCACNNCACCGGCAGCATTTCCTTGGGCACGGTCTTGGTGGCCGGAAGGAAACGCGTGCCCAGTCCGGCGACGGGGAAGACGGCTTTGCGGATGCGTTGGCTCATGGGGTTCTCGTCGAGGTCTCTCGTCAAACAGGATTGAGGTCTTCCGGGTACGGGTCGTCGCCCTGCGGGGCGCCGGGCCGGTACTCGGGCACGGCCTCGCGCAGCAGGGCGGCCAGCGCCGCCTCCGCGCCCGGGTCGTGCAACAGCGCGTCCATCCGGTCGAGCAGGCCGCGCAGGGCGGCGGCGTCCGCCTCGCGCGGCTGCGCCTGCAGGATGCGCGGGTGGCGCGTTCGCTGGTAGCGCTCGTCGGGATGGAACAGGATCTCGTGCAGCTTCTCGCCCGGCCTCAGGCCAGTGTAGCTGACCGCGATGTCGATCCCGGGACGCTTGCCGCTGAGCCGGATCATCTGCTCGGCCAGTTCGCGGATCGCCACCGGCCGGCCCATGTCCAGCGCGTACACCGCGCCGCTTTCGTGGCCCAGGCTCACCGAGTGCAGGATCAGCTGGCAGGCCTCGGGGATGGTCATGAAATAGCGCGTCACCTCGGGGTGCGTCACCGTCACCGGCCCGCCGGCGGCGATCTGGCGGCGGAACAGCGGCACCACGCTGCCGGCCGAATCAAGCACATTGCCGAAGCGCACGATCGAAAGCCGTACTGCGCTGCCGCGCAGTTCGGTCTGGCAGGCCAGCTCGGCGAAACGCTTGCTCGCTCCCAGCACGTTGACGGGGTAGATCGCCTTGTCGGTGGAGATCAGCACGAAGTGGCCGACGCCGGCCTCGCGGCAGGCCCGCGCCACCACGGCCGTGCCGCCGACGTTGTTTCGCAGGGCCTCGCGCACCTGCCCTTCCAGCATCGGCAACTGCTTGCAGGCGGCGGCGTGGAAGACGTAGTCGATGCCGCCGGCCAGGGCGATGCGGCAGGCGGTGGCGTCGCCGCAATCGGCCAGCATCGGCCGGATCTGCACCTGCGGGAATTCGCGCTGGAGTTCGGTGGTGATCTCGTCGAGCGGAAGTTCGGCGCGTTCGAACAGCAGTATCGAGGTGGCGCCGGCCGCGGCGCACTGGCGGGCCAGCTCGGAGCCGATGGAACCACCGGCGCCGGTCACCATCACCCGGCGCCCGGCCACGGTGCCGGCGCCCGATTGCGCATCGAACTGCACCGGCTGGCGGCCCAGCAGATCCTCGATGCGGACCTCGCTCAGTTCAAGCCGCTGCGGCTTGCCGGCCAGCATGTCGGACAGGCGGGGTACGGTGCGGAACGGCAGGCCGGTTTCGTCGCACAGGGCCACCACGCGCTGCATTTCGGCGGCGCTGGCCGAGGGCATGGCGATGACGATCAGGTTCGGCGCGGTTTCCTGCGCCAGGTACGGCAACTCGTCGAGCGTGCCGAGCACCGGCACGCTCTGCACCTTGGCGCCCTTGAGCGCGAGGTTGTCGTCGAGCAGGCCCACGGGCTGGTAGCGGCCGTCGCTGCGCAGGTCGCGCAGCAGGGTTTCGGCGGTGCGGCCGGCGCCCAGCACCAGCACGCGCTTGGCGTCGGCGCGGTGCGAGGCTTGGCGGTAGTCCTTCCACAGGCGGTACAGCAGGCGCGGCAGGCCCAGCATGAACACCAGCGCGATCGGGTACGGGAACAGCACGCGGCGCGGCACGTCCGGCAGCACGCCCAACAGGAACAGCAGCGCCACGATCAGCAGCACGCCGGCCAGCGCGCCACGCACCAGGTTCGCCAGGTCGGGCAGGCTCGCGAAGCGCCACAGGCCCTGGTAAAGAACCACCGCGCGCAGGACC